>NZ_CCBH010000130.1:0-311 GCF_001368935.1 Novosphingobium sp. KN65.2 | reverse complement strand
AAGATCAGGCTTCCGCGTAATTCTCTTTGGCGTCCATTCCGTAAATGCTCGCAGGATCGAGCGCAGGCCCCAAGATGCTAATTGCCGATCAGATCGCGGCGACCAATTTTGAAAATTACGGCTGTAGCGCGTAGCTCGATAATGTAAGGCTATAGCTTCGATTCTTTCAGTTGGTAGGCCCAAGAAGCCACTCGTTGATGCTCTTGAACTGCGGACTTCGACGTAAACGCAGACCGCTTTTCTATATATGTCTTTCAGTCGCCAGCATATTTTTTCAGCACTGAATTGCCAGAACCTTTAATGTCCTTTAA
>NZ_CCBH010000129.1:0-544 GCF_001368935.1 Novosphingobium sp. KN65.2 | reverse complement strand
TGGTGGGAGGGAAGAAGTGAACAACCTTAGCTGGATGCTTTACGCCGCAGACGTGAGCCAGAGTGTATCGGCACTTCTGGGCATGATCGCATTTTTCGGTTTCTTGGCCTTCGTTGGTTTAATGGTGGGATGGTTTTCCACGTATGACCAGCCCAGAATATTTTCGTGGGAGGATCAAGAGAAAAAGACTGCAGCCCATGAGAAGATACACAATACCCTTGGCGGTTTTGCCAAGGTTACAGCACTGGTAGCGGTCGTTTGCGGGATCACCGCGTCCGTCATTCCCAGTCGAAATACCATCTACGCCATCGCCGCCAGTGAACTTGGCGAGGATGTCCTCAAGTCTCAGACGGCGGGTAAGGCTCTCAAGGCCCTTGACGCATGGCTGGACAAGCAGATCGGCGAAGGGGGCGAGAAGTGACCCTCACCGACCCCGCAACAGACTGGACCAACCAGACCTGGGAAGAGCGCCTCGAACTGTGCGTCTCCACCCTCTACGTGCACGGCTACATGGGCGATGCCGACAAGGCGCGGGGTGAAGCAT
>NZ_CCBH010000128.1:0-2652 GCF_001368935.1 Novosphingobium sp. KN65.2 | reverse complement strand
GGCGCTGACGCCGGACAACCGGCCCTTTACGGCCCTCCAGAACAATTACGGACATAAAATTCGAGGTCAGGTGTAGAACGCCAGCTGATCCAGAGTCAGCAGCGCCTGCAGCGCGCGCGGCATGGTATATAGCTCACTCGCCACCGCCCCGTGGCTCACAGCGTGCCGGGAGCCGGCACTTCCGATATCGCCAGGATGAAAACCGGCGTAGGTATAATCCTTCAGATATTTCCCAAACTCAACTGGGAAGAAGAGCGTATCGTTTCCGCGAGCCCGTTGTTCGGCGAGCGAAATCATGAACTCCAGAAGTTTTGGGATTCGGTGGGAGCGAACGCCGTTGGCTTCAAAATATACATCTGACATCACACCTTCAATTTCGCTCAAAATGATCTTGATCACTGCGACCGGTTCCTTGGCGTTGAAACCACTAATCGCCGGGCGCAAGATTGCCTCTCGCGATTTCAGGTGCGGTCGTTCCATCCACCGATCGAACATCCGACCAAGCCGCTCGGCGTCAAACTTCTCGATCAACGCACCTTCGGCATCATCAAGCTCGAAACCAGCTTCCTGCGCATCGAGCAATCCGCGAAACTCCCCCTTCATCAGTTCGAGAAATGGAAACCAACCCACCGAGACTATCGCACTAAATGTCGGTTCATGCGCTAGTGCAGCGTAAAGATCGGCGTAGCGCATTTTCCGCACCATTCTGCCAAGCGAACGCCTGGCATCATCGATCGAAAGTTCGTTTCCTTCACCTCGATTGAAATCGAAGAACAGCCCGAAGCGCCAGCCTTCTCGGATAATGCAAAGAATTCGATCGGCCGGCCCAACGTCAACGTGAGGAAACCAGATGCCGGTGATGTCGACGGTGTCATTTTCGAAAAGTACTGTCCCAGCCTTAAGTGGACCAGGGCGTTTCAGAGTAGTGTAAGCCACCATTGCAGCTCGATCGATCCAGAGCTCCGCGCTATTGTCGGGCTTAATGACCAGAAATACGGTCGATGCCCGTTCTAGCCGGTCATAAGCTCCAGCCGCTCGCGCCCTGTGCTCGATTGCCGCAGCCAGGTTACCGATGAGCTTGTGAAAAAGTGCCTGGTCAGACGAGATCTCCATTCGCGTACAGATCGTTACAGTTTCGCCGGCCCGTGCCGCCGTTGCCGAGATGCCAGCTAAGTTCATGTCCGTTAGCCGGATCGGTTCGCCTAGATTTCCGACGATCGGTTCTGGATTGTCACGAGAACCCGCAGGCGGAGTTCTTGTCATTCGATTGCCCTCCAACTGGTCAAGTGACCGAGTTGGAATACATTTAGTTCGGTCTCCAATTCAATGGTCTAACTGACAAGCAAAGAAACCAACTATGCCAAGGTGGGCACCACAGGATACATCTGAAATTGAGCTCGAAATGATGAAGGTTCGCTTCCCTGGGCGTGACCTTAAAAGTCGACAGTCTGCATACGGCCCAACCTAGCCGTCCCGCAGATCGCTAACTGCGACCGATTGCCCCAACCCTCCCGCCATCGACGCTTCAAAGCCCCCGGCAAACAGCTGCCATTGCGGTTTCAGCCTGTTCACTTCGAGAAGTTCATGCGGGTGGCTAGAAATGAGCCATGGACAGATTCTTGCTGCACGAAGCCGCCGCCGCTGCGAACCGGTTCAACCAAGTAACCCTCTTTCACCTCGAAAATCCGCGATCCAAACGAGTTGCACGAAATGCGCAGGAGCTTGCTGATCTCCTCGGCGCCTTGGGCTACAGGCCTCGGCCTCTGACGGTCGATCGATCATGAGCGCACGCGGCGAATTCTTTACCCTTCTGACGTTAGGCCTGCTCGCGATCGCTGGTTGGATATTGCCCTGATGTCCCTACTTCTCGCCGCTGCCGCTGCTGCCTGCATCGCCTATGTGCACGACGGCGACACCGTGCGCCTGTGCGATGGCGAACGTATCAGAGTCGAGAATATCGATGCTCCGGAACTCAACGGTTCATCCCGCTGCTCTGCTCAGTCCCGCGAGCGACTTGCAGGATCGAGAAATCCAGCATGGTGTGACTTCGCCCTCGGTGAGAATTCGCGCGACGCACTCGCGGCCTTCCTGTCGGCCGGGCCAGTCATCGTCACGCGCCATGGGTCAGACCGCTATGGACGCACGCTCGCAACGCTCTCGGTCAATGGGCGAGACGCGGGACGCTATCTCGTCTCACTCGGCCTTGCTCGGGTGTGGCAATGAAAAAGGCCCGGCAGTGCACCGGGCCTTAGTCGGGTATCGCAGTCAAAAGTCGAGGGCAGCAGGGCGCTGTACCCTCTCGCGACCACCCAAACATTATAGGCCATCGAGCAGGGCATGAAAATCGCTCGCAAGGGCTAGTGATGCAACCGCTCGTAGCGCTCGGCCGAGGTCTCTCCGCAAGTAAACTTCGCCCCACGCTCGCTCATCCAACGACAGCTGCGGACGGCGGCATCGTGGACCCGGTCACCCCACGCTTCGACCTCAATGTTGTAGGCCTCTCGCGCAACCCCATCGGTTGCGATTGCGACAGTCGGGCGAGGTTTGGCTTGCTGTGCCTGCTCAACGTCCGCCGCAGGCGGGAATTGCGGCTGTATCCTGCCCGTCGCGGCGCAGCCGCTCACAAGCCAGACGCACGCCAGCATCGTCGCT
>NZ_CCBH010000127.1:0-365 GCF_001368935.1 Novosphingobium sp. KN65.2 | reverse complement strand
TGTCGCGGGTCGCCGGGGTTCCAATTCCGCCATGCTCACCCGCCTTCCCCTTGTCCTTCTCGATCAGGAGTTTCCTAAGCCGCTCGTCCCGAACATATTTCGCCACCCGCGTTAGGTCGGTCAAAAGCGTGGCCATCGTATAGAGCGGCTTGGGCTTGGTTTCCTGCTGGTCGGCGCTGGCCGAAAGGCATTGCCCGGCCATGCCCGACGCGATCGAACGCAAGTCGGCCGAAAGGGTGTCCTCGTCCTCGGCAATATCCTCATTACCTACATCGTTCTTATAGAGGACCGTCCAACCCGGCTTGGTCACAACCTTGCCCCGCGCGGAAAAGGCGTGGCCCGCAACCACTATCTCGATTTCGGTC
>NZ_CCBH010000126.1:0-1998 GCF_001368935.1 Novosphingobium sp. KN65.2 | reverse complement strand
CCCATGTTTGCAACAGAGCCGGCCGAAAAGCTCTGCCCGTCCGATGCATGGGGTGGCAAGACCCCACTCTTCTCTCATCCGCTGACCGGCATCGCCGATCCCGTTACGGCAACCGCGATCGACGACGCGCGCGCGGCGGGCATGGACGAAGTCGACCGCAAGGCCCGGCTGCTGACCCTGCTGGCAATCGACCAGGCGGCGCTGAACAATGAGGGCTATGCGATCTGGAAGCCGGAGTCTGCGCACTTGCTGGATGCCCTGCGCACGGTGATGGACGGCCCGGCATCATCGTCCACGGAGCCGTTGCATGTCGAAATCGTCTCGCTGCGCACCGAAACACGGCGCATGATTGCAGAGGCGGATGGCGGCGACACCGCCCCGGACATTGCACGCGGTTATGAATATCTGCCACTTTACGCCTGAACGGCTGGGGGAGGGATGGCGATGACCGATGACGAGATCGATGCACTGGGCAAGGACTTTTGTGCCTGCACCCTGGCCAAGGCGCGCTGGACCCATGGCGCACATTTCGCAACCGCCCTGTGGCTGATGCTGCGCCGCCCCGATGTGGACACCGAAGCTGACATGCCGGGCATGATCCGTCGCTACAATGAGAGCGTCGGCGGCGTGAACAGCGATAGCAGCGGCTATCATGAGACCATCACCCGGGCGTCGCTGCACATGGCCCGCCGCTTGCTGACGACGCTGCCCGGCGATGTTACGCCCGCCGATGCCTATGAAGCGCTGATGGCATCGCCGCTGGGCGACAAGGATTGGCTCTTTGCTTATTGGTCACGCGAAACGCTGATGACCCCAAGCGCGCGGCGGGCATGGATCGCGCCCGACCTGGCACCGCTACCCGCATAAAAAAAGGGCGGCCCGAATGGACCGCCCTTTCCATGTTCCGATCGAGAGGGATCAGAAACGGAAGCCGATGCCGACGACGCCAGCGTCGCGACCACCGAAATTATCTTCATATTCGGTGCGCTGATATTCAGCCGAGATGTAGGTGTTCGGGGTCACCGAATATTCCACGCCACCGCCATAGCGGACGCCTTCGAGCGAGGTGTGGGCACCAGCGACTTCGATGCGGCTCGACGCATAGCCGACCTTGCCGAACGCCAGGATCTTCGGGGTCACGACATAACCCAGACGGACCGAAGCAGCCAGATCGCGGCTGGCATCGACGCCCTGGCCGTCGACGGTCGAATCGCTGAACGAAACTTCCGGACCGAAGGTGACGCGGTTGGCAACGGCAAGGTCGTAGCCGGCGGTCACGCCGTAGCTGAAGCCTTCTTCGCCCTGCACCTTGTCAAAGCCCATGGTGACGCCAGCGCGCGGACCGGTGAACGGCGCAGCATCCTGAGCGAAAGCGGGAGCAGAAACGGCGGCGGCAGCAGCAATCGCTGCGAAAATCACAGTCTTCATAAAGTCCTCCATATTTATTATGACGCTACGACTTAATTGTTCATCTAGCGTTCAGGTTTGATGCTAGGAAAATATGAAATATAATCACACTTCCTCCTGCTTATTCTTCTCCAACACTTCGGAGAGGAACTGCCCCCTCTGCATCACAAGAGCGCAGTGGCCATCTAGGATCGCCAAACTCACTTGCAAAGGGGCAAGACCTTTATTTCAATCAATTTCAGGGCTTGTGTTGCAAAAGTGTGACAACCCGCATGCGGCACGGCCGGCCGCAAAAAGAGGGCGGCCCGACAGCCACCCCCTTCCCGAAAGTCCCGATTTTCGGGGCGATCAGAAGCGCAGGCCGATGCCCGTCACCAGTTGGTGGCGCGACACGCCCGCCTCATAATTGGTGTAGCGATACTCGCCCTTGAGAAAGAGCTTTTCGGCGACCCGATATTCCAGCCCCGCGCCCAGACGCAGTCCGTCACCATTGTCGCCACCGCGGATCAGGCCGCCTTCACCGTCACTTCCTTCATATTCCAGCCGGGCATTGCTGTAGCCCGCCTTCACATAGGCCCAGTCGGCCCCAAG
>NZ_CCBH010000125.1:0-513 GCF_001368935.1 Novosphingobium sp. KN65.2 | reverse complement strand
GGTCCTCGGAAAAGTGAGACCGCCGAAGGCGTGACGTCTCACTTTTCCGAGGACCCCTGCTATGGGATATTCTACCGGCTGCCATACGACATTTCATCACCGTTTCCACTTGGTTTGGGCGCCGAAATATCGGTTCAAGGTGCTGCACGGCGAAGTGCGTCTTCGTGTGCGCGAGATCATTCGCCAAGTCTGCGCTGAGATGGGAGTAACGATCATCAACGGCGCCCTATCACGCGATCATGTCCACATGTTTGTCGAGATCCCGCCACATATCTCGGTCAGCGATTTCGTCCGCCGCGCCAAAGGACGTTCCTCCCGAAAGATTCAACAGGAGTTTGAACACATTCGTAAGCGCTACTGGGGGCAACGCTTCTGGCAACGCGGTTACTTCTCGACCACGTCTGGCAACATCACCGATGACGTAATCATGCGTTATCTGGATCGCCATACCCACAAGGATGGCTTCAGCCCCGGCCCGTGAACCTGCCGGCGTCAGCCGGCCAGTCGTTCAGA
>NZ_CCBH010000124.1:0-52147 GCF_001368935.1 Novosphingobium sp. KN65.2 | reverse complement strand
CGTGCATGCCCAAACGAAAACGCCCGGAGCATTAGGCTCCGGGCGTCCTCGTGACGAAACTCGTGGACCCCGCTGTGCGGTTCAGCGACACCCCTGTTTGTCGCTTAGTCCGATCCCTCAACTTGGTTCCCTGAACCGTGGCGCTTGTCTGTCAGCGACCTTT
Organism: Novosphingobium sp. KN65.2; assembly: GCF_001368935.1. Classification (NCBI taxonomy): domain Bacteria; kingdom Pseudomonadati; phylum Pseudomonadota; class Alphaproteobacteria; order Sphingomonadales; family Sphingomonadaceae; genus Novosphingobium; species Novosphingobium sp. KN65.2. The sequence goes on along the minus strand of NZ_CCBH010000124.1, from coordinate 51,984 downwards.
GGGTCAGAAGCAGCCCCCCAGCTGCATGGGTAAATTCCTACGAAACGCCGATCTTGCAAAGTGAATTTCCGGCATTGCGTGGATTTTGGCCCCCATCTGTGGTTATCGTGCAACATTCAAATTGTGTAACAGGCTGAAAAGGAAATCTCCGGCATGTCAGACGTCTCGAGCGCCGAACGCGAACTGGGATCAGCATTTCTCCCCAAGTTCGATGCGCATGGACTGCTGATCGCCATCGCCGTCGATGCAGTCAGCCGCGACATACTCATGGTTGCCTACATGGACGAGGAAGCGTTAGCGAAGACCCGCGAAACGGGTCTTGCCCACTTTCACTCGCGCTCGCGCGGCAAACTCTGGCTCAAAGGTGAGACTTCCGGTCATTTCCTGCGCGTGCAGGAAATTCGGGTCGATTGCGACCAGGATGCACTGATGCTGCTCGTCAAGCCGGAAGGGCCAGCCTGCCATACCGGCGCCCGCAGCTGCTTCTATCGCCAGTTGGAAGGCGACGCACTGGGCCGAATTGCTTAATAATCAGGGTGTGTCGGGAAGGGCGGATCCGGTCCATCCTTCCCGAAGGATCATTCAGCCGAGGATTTCGTCGAAGAGGCTGACCATCGAGGCCCAGCTCTGGCGATCGGCGCTGGCATCGTAGCCCAGCGCGTCCATCCCCCGGGCATCGCTGGCCGGTTCGGTGAAGCCGTGCTTGACGCCGCTGTAGGCATGGAAGTGCCAGTTGGCGCCAGCCGCATCCATTTCTTCCCAGAAGTGCATGACCTGATCGCGCGGAACCATCGGGTCGGCATCACCATGGCAGACGAGGACGCGGGCCTTGATCGCGCCGGGCTTGGCCGGGACGCATGCATCGAGTGTGCCGTGGAAGCTGGTGACGGCGGCAAGGTCCTGCCCGTCACGCGCGGATTCCAGCGCAGCCTGTCCACCCATGCAATAGCCGATGGCGAACATGGTCAAGCCCTCGGCCTCGGGCTGGGACCGTAGCGCCGAGATCGCAGCAGCGCAGCGCGCACGGTAGTAGGCATTGTCTTCGCGCAGCGCCTTGGCCATCGGGAACGAGGCTTCGAAGCTCTCGACCGGTGCGCCGTAGAAGTCCGCGACCATCGCGAGATAGCCGAGTTCAGCCAGCATTGCGGCGCGGCGGGCAGTGCCTTCGTTGTGATTGGCAATCGTCGGGAAGACGAGCACCGCAGCACGCGGCGTCCCTTGCGGGCGGGCGAGCCACCCGGTCAGGTCCACGCCGGCATGCGAATAGGAGACGGATTTCAGTTCACTCATTCGGGAAGAAACTCCGGAACCGACAGATAGCGCTCGCCGGTGTCGTAGTTGAAACCGAGGACTCGGCTGCCCGCGGGCAGTTCCTTCAGCTTCTGGGCGATGGCGGCGAGCGTTGCGCCCGAACTGATCCCCACCAGCATGCCTTCGGTCGTGGCGCAGCGGCGCGCCATTTCCTTGGCGTCGGCGGGATCGACCTGGATCGCGCCATCGATCGACTGGGTGTGCAGGTTGGACGGGATGAAGCCCGCGCCGATGCCCTGGATCGGGTGCGGACCGGGCTGGCCACCGGAAATGACCGGCGAAAGGGTCGGCTCGACCGCATAGGCCTTCATGCCCGGCCACTTGGCCTTGAGCGTCTCGGCGCAGCCGGTGAGGTGCCCGCCGGTGCCCACGCCGGTAATCAGAACGTCGATGGGGGTGTCTGCGAAGTCGCTCAGGATTTCCTGTGCCGTCGTGCGGACATGGATATCGACGTTGGCCGGATTGTCGAACTGCTGGGGCATCCATGCGCCCGGCGTGCTCTCGACCAGCTCCTTTGCGCGCTCGATTGCACCCTTCATGCCCTTTTCCTTGGGCGTGAGGTCGAACGTGGCGCCATAGGCCAGCATGAGCCGGCGGCGTTCGATCGACATCGATTCGGGCATGACAAGGACCAGCTTGTAGCCCTTGACCGCGGCCACCATGGCAAGGCCGATACCGGTGTTGCCCGATGTCGGCTCGATGATCGTCCCGCCCGGCTTGAGACTGCCGTCAGCCTCTGCAGCCTCGATCATGGCGAGACCGATGCGGTCCTTGATCGAACCGCCGGGATTGGCGCGCTCGGCCTTCACCCAGACTTCATGGTCCGGGAACAGGCGCGAGAGCCGGATGTGCGGCGTATTGCCGATCGTGGCGAGAATGCTGTCAGCCTTCATGCTCATGCTCCCTCTGGCGATAATAGGATTCGAATGTGCGGGCATTGCGGATCTCGGGGAAGATCCATGCCCAGAGTACGGTAATGACTATGGCAGCGCCGCCGCCGAAAACAACAGCCCCACTGGCGCCGAGCAGGGCAGCGGCCACGCCGGACTGCATTTCGCCCAGTTCATTGGAAGCGGAGACGGCCACGCCCGATATTGCCGAGACGCGACCGCGCATCTCGTCTGGCGTATTGAGCTGGATCAGCGAGTTGCGGATGAAGACCGAAATCATGTCCGCTGCGCCCAGCACGGCCAGGAAGCCCAGCGACAGCCAGTAATTCCAAGAGAGACCGAACGCCACGGTTGCCGCACCGTAGGCGCCGACCGCCAGCAGCATCTTCACGCCGACATTGGTGTTGAAAGGCCGGAACGAGAGCAACAGGGCGACGATGGCGGCGCCGAAGGCAGGGGCAGCGCGCATCGGGCCCAGGCCCTCTGGTCCGACATGCAGGATGTCGCGGGCAAAGACCGGCAGCAGGGCAGTCGCCCCGCCGAGCAGGACGGCGAAGAGGTCCAGCGTGATGCAGCCGCGCAGGAATCGCTCGTGCCAGACGAAGTGGAAGCCCTGCACGATCTGGCGCACGGGATGCGCCTTGCGGGCATGGGACGAGGGCGCCGGCAATGAGCGGATCATGATGATGCTGGCACTGGCCATCACCATCAGCACCAGCGAGATCCAGTAGGGCAGGGCACGCTCATGTGCGAAGAGGAAGCCGTACGATGCCGGGCCAACGACGGTGCCGGCTTGCCAGGCGATGGAATTGAGCGCGATGGCCTTGGGGATCAGTTCGGCCGGCACGATGTTGGGCGCGATCGCGCTCAGGGCCGGGCCGACGAAGATGCGGGCGCTGCCATGCAGGGCCGCGAAGAAGAACAGCAGCGGCAGGCTGTGGATCTCGAGCATCGTCGTTACCGCCAGGCCGCCGGCGATGATCATGTCCACGCACATCGCTGCAGCGGCAACCTTGCGCCGGTCGAACATGTCCGCGACCACGCCTGCGACGGGGGTCAGCAGGAACAGCGGCACGAACTGGACCAGTCCGAGAATGCCAAGCTGCAGCGATGCCTGCGGGATCGACATGCCGTATTCGGAACGGGCTACGTCGTAGAGCTGGTAGCCGATGATCACGACCATGCCCGTCGTGGCGACAACGGACATGAAGCGGGCGAACCAGAACTTGCGGAAGTCGGCGATGCGAAGGGGGGACGATGGTGTGCTCACGCGCGCACCTGTGGCACCGCCGTCGTCCCTTGCCAAGTCGGTCGTTTAAATGTCTCTTACAGTGAGAATTTTGCCGTCAGGCGGATGTCCCTGCCGGCAATCGGCACAAAGTCGCGCGTCTCAGACGCAGCGAGGCGGCCGGTCACGTCGAAAAGGTTGTCAGCCGACAGGATCAGCGAGACCGGACCGTCCTCACCCATCGGACGCCAGGTGGCGCTGGCATTGACGAGCGTGAAGGCGCTGGTGGGGTTTTCGTTATCGGCGACGCGGTCCTGCCTTGCGTTCCATTCGACATCTCCGCGCAGGGAAAACACGGGCGAGCCGAATTCGAGACCGCCGCGCAGGCGCAGCGGCGGGATGCGAGGGACCGGGCCGATGTTGACGAGGCGCGCATGCGTGTAATCCACACCGGCGTCGAACTTCAGGGAATTGTCCATGCCCCAACGCAGGAAGGTCAACTCGCCTTCGGCCTCGACGCCGCGGAAACGGGCAGGGGCCTGGAGATACTGGTAGACCGGGAAGTCCTCGATGATTTGGCCCGTCGGGACCGCAGTAATGAAGTTGGCGAAGTTGGTGCCGAAGGCCGTGACCGAGGCGTTGAAAGCGCCGCCGCTGTATCGCACGCCAGCCTCGATGCCATCGCTGCGCTCGACGGTGAAGCCGGGATCGCCGCGCTCGTAGGACTGGGTGGCGTCGTGCATGCCGTCGACGAAAAGCTCCTCGGCAGAAGGCGCGCGTTCGCCGTGCAAGTAGTTCACCGAGACGGTCATGTTCTCGATCGGGTGCCAGGCGATGCCTGCCACGCCGGAGTACTGTGAGAAGTTGCGCTTCTCGTTCGCTGGAACGGTGCGGATGCGCGTGTTTTCATAGCGCATGGCTCCCTCCAGGTCGAAGGCGCCCAGTTCGATGTGTTGCAGGGTAAAGACCGCGAAGCGATCGGTCTGGTTGTCCGGCAGGAGCAATTCATCGCCGCTGATGTCGAGGCGTTTGGATGAATATTGCACGCCGGTGCTGCCGCTCCAGATGCCGCGCCGCGCCTGGTCGGCCTGTGCACGCACTTCCAGGCCCTTGCTGTGGAACCGGGTGCCGATATTGCCGTCTTCGACTTCGGCGTGCTCATAGTCCCCAAATGCCCCGCGCAGTTCCACGCGTTTGAGGAACCCGTCGAGGTTGAGACCGGCACGAAGGTCGACGCGGGTCTGGCGCAGGGAGATGGATGTCGCCCCCGGATCGGTCGAGGGGCGTGGCGGAATGCCGTAGTCGGTCGCCAGTCGTTCGAACGAGACGCCGATGTCGCCGCCTTCATCGATGAAAGCGATGCCCGAGCCCAGCGTCCAGCCCTTGGCCCAGCTGTTGGGGATCCGTCCCTTGCGGTTGGCCTGCGCCGTCAGGCTTGCCGCGCCGTCGGAATCGCCATTTTCCGCCAGGTCACTGGCTTGCGTCAGGGTTTGCGCACGCAATTCCGGGGAGAGGACGTGGCCGCCCACGCGCAGGTCATTGGCATGGTTGTACGAGGCATCGAAGTGAGCGACAACGCGCGGATCGAGCCGGATGTCGGCGGCAATGCCCCCGTTCACGGCATCGGCCGCAGTGCCGTAGGAGCCCAGAGCATCGAAAGTGAAGAGCTTGTCCGGGATGCGGCGGGGAATGCGCTTGTCGGTGGCGTTGACTGCGCCGCCTGCCGGGTCGCTGGCGTAAAGCAGGACGCGCGGGCCGTGCAGGACCTCGACCCTGTCGACGTTGAGCGTGTCTAGCGAGACGGCATGATCCGCCGAAACGGAAGATGCGTCGAGCGAGCCGAGCCCGTCGAGCAGCACTTGGACGCGCGGCCCATCGAAGCCGCGCAGGATCGGGCGGGAGACGCCCGGCGCAAAGCCGCTGCTCGAGACGCCGGGAAGGCTCGCCAGCATCTGGCCGATCTGCGGCGCCAGATTGCGGGTGAGCGTCTCGCCCTGAAGCACGACAGGTGCGGAGATTGGATCGGTGTTCCCGGATATCACGCGGCCCGTGACGATGATGTCCGGGCCGCTTTCGCTGGCGTGCGTACTGTCGTCTGCAGGAGTGACCGTTTGGGGGGCTGCGGTTTGGGCGAAGGTGGTAACGGCGGCGAAGGGAAGTGCTGCGGTTGCGAGGAAGCTGGCGCGGACCAGCGTGGCGATTCGGGGGGAGGAGAGCCTGCTCATGTCTCCCGCTTACTTGTGATGTTATACTATATCAACATTGGATTGCGGTCGATCCGGAGGAAATGACGCACTGCGGCATGCGCGGTGGCTCGGGCAAAGCTCGAAAGTGCTGTATGAAGTCTGCCGTGTCGCGCCGCGGCACGAAATCAGCGGCGCGGACGCAGGCGTGGATTGGGCTGGATGGCGTCGACCAGCTTGAGGAATTCGTCCACGCGGATGATCCGCTCGAACTGGAACCCGGCGCGGCCTTCATGGGACCAGATCAGGTGCGCCTCGATCCGACCGATGACGGGCAGACGAATGACGACACGCTCGCCGCGTTCCAGCTCGAGTTCGCCGTCGGCCATGAACCCTTGGGCGGAAACGTTGACGATGTGCAGGTGAACGTCGCCCAATTGCCGGTGCTCACCGATGACCGAATGGTCAACCGGATGGCGTGCCGCGCGGCGCTTGTCGGTTACGCTGAGCTGTGCTCCGGCACTCATCGTCGTTTTGCCTCAATGTCGTTGTCGAGGCTGGCATGATGCATTCAATTGGCAAACATTCCGTAAACCCGGCAAGATTTTGCCGGGTTTACGGCGCGATGCCGAGATTTACACGCCTTTAAGGATGCCGTGCTTTTTCTTGCCGAGGCTCAGCTTGCGGGTCTCTCCGGCAGGCACCGTGATCAGCAGGCCCGGATCGTCCATCGTGGCGTCGTCCAGCTTGACCGCACCTTCGCCGATCTTGCGCTTGGCCTCGCCGTTCGAGGCGGTGAATCCAAGGGCGGTGCAGGCCGCGCCAAGACGGATACCTTCCGCATTCACTTCGACAGTCGGCAGGTCTTCGCCCAGGCCACCGCCCGCGAAAGTCTCGGCGGCGGTCGCTTCGGCGGCCTTGGCAGCTTCCTCACCGCGGCACAGCTTGGTTGCCTCGTTGGCGAGAATCACCTTGGCATCATTGATCGCGCCGCCTTCGAGCGCCTCCAGCCGGGCAATCTCGTCGAGCGGCAGGTCGGTGAACAGGCGCAGGAACTTGCCGACGTCGCGGTCGTCGCAATTGCGCCAGAACTGCCAGTAATCGTAGGAAGACAGCGCGTCCTCGTTGAGCCAGACCGCACCGGAGACCGACTTGCCCATCTTGGAACCGTCGGCCTTGGTGATGAGCGGGGTCGTCAGGCCGAAGACTTCCTTGCTGTCCATGCGCCGGGCCAGTTCGACACCGTTGACGATGTTGCCCCACTGGTCCGATCCGCCCATCTGCAGGCGTACGCCCATGGTTTCGCTCAGGTGTCGGAAGTCGTAGCCCTGCAGGATCATGTAGTTGAATTCGAGGAACGTCATCGGCTGCTCGCGCTCAAGGCGAAGCTTCACCGAATCGAAGCTGAGCATGCGGTTGACGGTGAAATGCGTGCCGACCTTCTGCAGCATCTCGATGTACCCGATCTGGCCCAGCCAGTCGTGGTTGTTGACCATCACCGCATCGGTCGGGCCGTCGCCGAAAGTCAGGAAGCGTTCGAAGGCCGTCCGAATCGAGGCGATATTCGCTTCGATGGCCTCGTTCGAGAGCATCTTGCGCACTTCGTCCTTGCCGGTCGGGTCACCGATGCGCGTCGTGCCGCCGCCCATGAGGACGATCGGCTTGTGGCCGGCCTGCTGGAGGCGGCGCAACAGCATGATCGAGACAAGGTTGCCGACATGGAGCGAGGAGGCCGTGGCGTCGAAGCCTACATAACCGGGCACGACCTGCTTGGAGGCGAGGGCGTCAAGGCCCTCGGCGTCGGTCATCTGGTGGATGTAGCCGCGCTCGTCGAGCAGGCGTAGCAGGGAAGAGTTGTAGGTCATGGCCTTGCCGTCTGGATGGTTGTCTCTTGATTGGAGCGGGGCGCCTAGCACGCAGCGGGCGTGAAACAAAGCGCACAGGCGCAGATGTCGCACCGGCAAGGCGCATGATCGCAGGAAACTCGGGATCGGTGACGAAGCCGATTGCAATTTCGCGGCAGTTCCGCCCTAGTCCGCGCGACCATGACAGACCTCATATACCATCCCGCCCATCCGCCCGCCCTCATCCGCAGCGTGGAGACGCGCTTCATCGGCTTCGATCATGAATGGGTCCGGGTCCGCTGGAAGATCCTCGGCGCGGCGAAGCTCGTGGTTCCGCCCTTCGCGGGCAAGGGCAGGGACGATGGCCTGTGGAACACGACCTGCTTCGAGCTGTTCCTGCAGTCGCCGGGCGACAGGGCCTATGTCGAACTGAACCTTTCGCCTTCGGAACGCTGGAACGCCTACGATTTCGAAGGCCGCCGCGAAGGCATGGCGGAGCGGCCGATGCCGCGCGAGCCGGAATGCACCATGCGCAAGGGCACGGACATGGCCATCTTCGACGCGGCGATCCCGGCATCCGGGCTTCCCGCGCGTCCCTGGCATTGCGGGCTGACCGCGGTTCTGGAGGAGGAAGGCGGCGTGAAATCGTTCTGGGCCCTGTCCCATGGCAATCCGGTTGCGCCCGACTTTCACGATCCGTCTTGCTTCACGTTCGAGGTTGCGGCACCGAGCGACGCATGAAATTCGGTATCGATCGCCTGCTGGCGGACCCTGAACTGCGCAAGCCGCTGGCCGGCCGGCGCGTGGCCCTCGTTGCCCATCCGGCTTCGGTGACGGACCGCCTTGTCCACTCCCTGGACGCTCTGGCGGCCTGTCCCGACATCACGCTGACGGCTGCGTTCGGCCCTCAACACGGCCTCAAGGGCGACAAGCAGGACAACATGGTCGAGACCGCGGACGAGCGCGATCCGATCTACGATATCCCGGTTTTCAGCCTTTATGGCGAAGTGCGCCGCCCCAGTGCGGCGATGATGGCGACGGCCGACGTCTTCCTGTTCGACCTGCAGGACCTGGGCTGCCGCATCTATACGTTCGTTACGACGCTGCTTTACATGCTTGAGGCCGCCGCCTCACAGGGCAAGAGCGTGTGGGTTCTGGACCGGCCCAATCCCGCCGGACGTCCGGTCGAAGGGACCACGCTTCGGGCTGGTCAGGAAAGCTTCGTCGGTGCCGGGCCCATGCCGATGCGCCATGGCCTGACGCTTGGCGAGATGGGCCATTGGTTCGTCCGCCAGTTCGGGCTCGACGTCGATTACCGCGTGATCGAGATGGAGGGTTGGGCGCCGTCGCAGGTGCCGGGGTTCGGTTGGCCGGAAAGTCGGATCTGGATCAATCCCAGCCCCAATGCGGCAAACCTCAACATGGCCCGGGCTTATGCCGGTACGGTCATGCTCGAAGGCACGACGCTGTCGGAAGGTCGCGGCACGACGCGTCCGCTCGAAGTCCTGTTCGGCGCGCCCGACATCGATGCCAAGTCCATCCTTGCCGAGATGGAGCGGGTCGCGCCCGACTGGCTCGATGGCTGCGCGCTTCGTGAATGCTGGTTCGAGCCGACCTTCCACAAGCACCGGGGCAAGCTGTGCAGCGCCCTGATGATCCACGCCGAAGGTGGGTTCTACGATCATGGTGCGTTCCGCCCCTGGCGTTTGCAGGCACTGGCCTTCAAGGCGATCCGCAACCTCTACCCGGACTATCCGCTCTGGCGGGACTTCCCTTACGAGTACGAATTCGACCGCCTTGCGATCGACGTGATCAACGGCGGCCCGGCCTTGCGCGAATGGGTGGATGACGCAGGCGCACAGGCCGGTGATCTCGATACGCTCGCAGCCCGCGATGAAGCGGCCTGGCTGGAGGCCACGAGAGAGCTGCGGCTTTACGGGGGATAACCGGGTTGCCTTAACCCCTCAGGAGCGTACGTTCCCGCCTCACGAGCAGCGCAAAGCTGCCGTGATCAACGGAGGGGACAATATGCGAGTTGTTTCATTCGCCCTGGTTCTGGCCGCGTTTTCTCTGCCCGGCTGCAGCCAGCAACCCACAGCACAAGCGGCCCAGCCCTTGACGCAAGCCGATGCACAGGCCGTGCTCGACACCTTCACCGAGGCGCTCGGCTCAATGGACCTGCAGAAGGTTGACGACATGTACGCCAGTGACGTCGTCGCGTTCGACCCGGGCAAGGCCGAACGCATTGGCGGAAAAGTGGCACTCCATGTCATGAATGCGCAGTACGTGGACATGAAGTTCAACCAAGTCGAGATGCCCGATCCCAAGTTCCAGATCCTTGGTCCGGACTTGTTCATCGCTTCCGGGACGATCCACTTCACCGGCACCGACGGCAAGGTGAAGGAAGGCGAGGTGCGCTACACCGAGGTCTTCCAGAAGCAGCCCGACGGGAACTGGCAGTCGATTCACGAGCATCTGGATTACCCGCCGAAGACCTGATTTCCTGCTGCTGCTGCTGCTGTAGCTGGGCGTTCCTCTTCCCCGGCGATGCCGACGGGGAAGATGAACGCCCGGATCAGCTCTTCTTGCGGGACAGTTCGCGCATCGCGGCATCCAGTCCTTCGAGCGTCATCGGGAACATTGCGTCTCCGAGAATCTCGCGGATCATGCGGGTGCTGCCCGAATAGCCCCACTGCCGTTCCGGCGAGGGATTGAGCCAGACCGTCGCGGGATAGGTCTGCACCACCCGCTGCAGCCAGACGCTGCCCGGTTCTTCGTTCATGTGCTCGACCGAGCCGCCGGGGTGGCTGATCTCGTAAGGGCTCATCGCCGCGTCGCCGACGAAGATGACCTTGTAGTCGTGTCCGTACTTGTGAAGGATGTCCCAGGTCGGCGTACGCTGCGACCAGCGACGGCGGTTGTCCTTCCATACGCCTTCGTACAGGCAATTGTGAAAGTAGAAGAACTCCATGTTCTTGAATTCGCTGGTCGCCGCGCTGAACAGCTCTTCCATCAGCTTGATGAACGGGTCCATCGAACCGCCGACGTCGAGGAACAACAGGACCTTGACCGCATTGTGCCGCTCGGGCCGCATGTGCAGGTCGAGCCAGCCCTGCTTGGCGGTGCCGCGGATCGTTTCTTCGAGATCGAGTTCCTCGGCGGCACCTTCACGGGCAAAGCGGCGCAGGCGGCGCAGCGCTACCTTGATGTTGCGCGTGCCAAGCTCCCTGGTGTTGTCGAGATTGGCGAACTCGCGCTTTTCCCAGACCTTGATCGCGCGCTTGTTGCGGCTTTCCCCGCCGATGCGGATTCCTTCCGGGTTGTAGCCGGAATGGCCGAATGGCGAGGTTCCGCCCGTGCCGATCCACTTGCTGCCGCCCTGGTGACGTTCTTTCTGCTCCTCGAGCCGCTTCTTGAGCGTCTCCATGATCTCGTCCCACGAGCCGAGCGACTTGATCTTTTCCATCTCCTCGGCAGAGAAGTACCTTTCGGCGATGCGCTTGAGCCACTCTTCAGGCACCTCGACGGGTTGCTGGCCGTAGTCGGTGAACACCCCCTTGAAGACCTTCTGGAACACCTGGTCGAAGCGATCGAGCAGGCCTTCGTCCTTCACGAAAGTCGCGCGGCTGAGGTAGTAGAACGCTTCGGGCGTCTGCTCGATCGCATCGCGGTCGAGCGCCTCCAGCAGGACGAGATGCTCCTTGAGCGATGCCGGGATCCCGGCTGCCCGCAGCTCGTCGATGAAGTTCAGCAGCATGGCAATCAGCTCTTCGGCGGAACCGGTGGCTGGCGCGGGAACTGTTCGAGCCTGGGATCGATCACCGCCCACGCGGGCGCATCGTCAAGCCAGATCGCCGAGGTCGGGGCGAGCCCGTCGCTTTCCTCGAGGAAGCCGACGCGAATGACGCTGGCCTTGGGACGCGAAGAGTTGCGCCCCGTGATCGCCGTGCCGCACTTGCCGCAAAAGCCCTGTTCGATGCTGTTCCCGCTGGCGGAAGTGTACCCGAACCACGAGAGTTCTCCGTCGATGGCAATGTCGTCGGTCATGAACAGGGCATTGGTTGTCGCGCTGCCCGCGGCCGACTTCTGGCACTGGCGACACCAGCATTGGCGAACCCAGAGCGGTTCACTGCTGATCGTCGCGGTGATGGCGCCGCAGTTGCAACGACCGGTATAGGGCGCTCCCATCTCACGCTCCCCTGCGTGACATGAACGCAAGGCGTTCGAACAGCATTACGTCCTGCTCGTTCTTGAGCAGCGCGCCATGGAGCGGCGGGATCGCCTTGCTGGGGTCCTGATTTTGCAGGACGTCGAGGGGCATGTCCTCGTTGAGCAAGAGCTTGAGCCAGTCGAGCAGTTCGCTTGTGGAGGGCTTCTTCTTCAGGCCGGGCACGTCGCGCAGTTCGTAGAAGATTTCCATCGCCTTGGTGACGAGAGTCTTCTGGATGTCGGGGAAATGGACATCGACGATCGCCTGCATCGTCTCGCGGTCCGGAAACTTGATGTAGTGGAAGAAACACCGGCGCAGGAACGCGTCGGGCAGGTCCTTTTCATTGTTCGAAGTGATCACGACGATCGGGCGGTCCTGCGCCGCGATGTGCTCGCCGGTCTCATAGACGTCGAAGGCCATGCGATCGAGTTCGGCGAGAAGGTCGTTCGGGAACTCGATGTCGGCCTTGTCGATCTCGTCGATCAGCAGGACCGGCAGCTTGTCGGACGTGAACGCTTCCCAAAGCTTGCCCTTGCGGATGTAGTTGCGGATGTCGTGGACGCGTTCGTCGCCCAACTGGCCGTCGCGCAGGCGCGCAACCGCATCGTACTCGTAGAGGCCCTGATGCGCCTTGGTCGTCGACTTGACGTTCCAGGTGATCAGCGGAGCATCGAGCGCCGCTGCGATCTGCTCGGCCAGCACGGTCTTGCCGGTACCAGGCTCACCCTTGACGAGGAGCGGACGGCGCAGGAGCACGGCTGCGTTCACCGCGACCTTCAGGTCATCGGTGGCGACATAACTGCTGGTGCCTTCAAAACGCTGCATCGAAACTTCCCGAAATTTTAAATGGTCGATTAAAGCCTATTTGGTGCGTCGCAGCATGGCAAGCATCATTACTGTCCGGCAATCGGTGCAGTCCGCGCGCGGGGCATGGACATCGCTGCCGGCCCATTGCACAAGTTTGCCCATGGGGGCTGATTTTCTGCGCAAAATGGAATGGTTGGGCCGCGACAGGGTCGTAGCCTACCTGCGGATCATCGCATTTCTGAATGTTGCGTTTCTGGTGCTCCTCGTCGCCACATCGAATGGCGGTGTCGATGCAAACGGGTTCCTGCTGGGCAGCGACTTCGTCAGCTTCTGGACCGTGGGACACATGCTGCAGGTTCATGGCAACGTGTACGACGGTGCGGCCCACATTGCCGCGCAGCGCGAATTCTTCGCTTCGTCAGGCGGTTATACGGCCTTCTTCTATCCACCCACGTTTTTGCCATTCTGCTGGCCCCTGGGCTATCTTTCCTATTTTCCCGCTCTGGCCTGCTGGCTGCTGACAACGGGCGCACTCTACATCTTCGCGGTGCGTCGTTGGCAGAGCGCCTTGCGGTTCGACTTTCCGCTCCGGCTTCCGATCCTTGCTTTCCCGGCCATTCCCATCGTCATCACGCATGGGCAAACATCCTTCGTCCTGGCCGCGCTGCTGGGACTGGCCGCCCTGCTGGTGCCGGGCAGGCCGATACTGGCCGGTGTCCTTTTCGGCTTGGCCACCATCAAGCCGCAGTTCGGTGTCCTCATACCTCTGGTCCTGCTGCTGACCCGTGATTGGAAAGTGATCGCGTCGGCCGCCGTCACGGCGATCGCCCTGGCCCTGCTGGCCGCACTGGCATTCGGAGCCGAGGCGTTTGCGGGCTGGTACGCCGCGAGCGAGAGGGCGCAGGTGGCCATGGTCGATGGGGCTGTGGGCTTCGGCAAGATGATGAGCGTCTTTGCAGGGGCGCGGCTGATCGGGTTCCCGACCGGCTTGGCCTATGCGGCGCAAGCGGCGGTGAGCCTTGTCATTATCGCGTTCCTGATCCGGGCCGCATGGGCAAGAACCTATTCGCCCGCGCTGGGTGCGCTCATGCTCGCAGCCGCACCGTTGGTGACACCCTTCGTCCTCGATTACGACATGGTCCTGCTCGCCTTTCCCTTGCTCTGGCTGACGAGCCGGGGGCTTGCTCATGGCTTTCGCGATTGGGAGAAGCTGGCCATTGCACTTGCCTTCATCGCGCCGGTCTTCGCGCGGCCCATCGGCCTTCAAATCGGCGTGCCGATCATGCCGCCGATCCTGATTTTCCTGTTCTGGGTGCTGTTTCGCCGGTTTCACATGGAAGCTCGGCGGGACGGGCCGGCTGCCGTGCAACCCTAGCCCTCCCGGCGTTTTGGGTTATGCAGGAATCTGAGTCATGAACCGAGAGGAGCCGCAATTGGCAGACCGCAAGCAACGTCAGAACCGCAACATCGCCTTGCTCATCGATGCCGACAACGCATCGCCGGCAACGCTCGATGCTGCACTGACGATCCTCGGCGATCTCGGGACGGTCAATGTCCGGCGCGTCTATGGGAACTGGAGCAAGACCGCGCTCAAGGGCTGGTCGCAGCTGGTCCATCGCCATGCGCTCGAACCGCAGCAGCAGTTCGACCTGACCAAGGGCAAGAACGCGACCGACATGAAGATGACCATCGACGCCATGGACCTGCTGTATGGCGGACATGTCGATGGTTTCGGCATCATGTCGAGCGACAGCGACTTCATGCCGCTCGCCATCCGCATTCGGCAGAACGGGACCCCGGTCTACGGCTTTGGATCCGCCCGCACACCGGAAGCATTCCGCGAAGCCTGCACCCGGTTCATCGACCTCGATGCCATGGTCGAGGACGACCAACGCGCCGAGCAGGGCGAAACGGCGGCCAAGCCCGAAGTTGACAAGGAACTGGTCAAGCTTCTGGGCGACGCGTGGAGGGCCAGCAAGCGCGATGACGATGGTTTCGCCAGTCTCTCCGAAGTCGGTCAGCGCGTCGCCAACCGCTCATCCTTCGATGCGCGCAGCTACGGCTTTTCCCGCCTGTCCGAACTGGTGCAATCCCTGCCCAATTTCACGACCGAAAAGCGCGAAAGCGGGCTGTTCGTCAAACGGGTGCGCTAGAGCCGAGCCCGTTCGAGGATCAGGCGTCGATCAGGTCGCGGTCGATTTCGCCGGCGCGGTTCTGGATGAACTGGAAGCGGTGTTCGGGGTTGCGGCCCATCAGGCGGTCGACGAGGTCCTTCACCGCGGCCCGGTCTTCATACTCGGGCGGCAGGGTGATGCGGATGAGCGAGCGGGTTTCCGGGCTCATCGTCGTCTCGCGCAGCTGCTGCGGGTTCATTTCGCCCAGACCCTTGAACCGGCCGACTTCGACCTTCTTGCCCTTGAACTTCGTGGCTTCGAGTTCCGCGCGGTGGGCATCGTCACGGGCATAGGCCGAGGTTGAACCGGAGGTCAGGCGATAGAGCGGCGGCTGCGCGAGATAGAGGTGGCCGCGCTTCACGATGTCCGGCATTTCCTGGAAGAAGAACGTCATCAGCAGCGTTGCGATGTGCGCACCATCGACGTCTGCGTCGGTCATGATGATGATGCGGTCGTAACGCAGGTTATCCGCGTTGCAGTCCTTGCGCGACCCGCAGCCGAGAGCGAGGTTGAGATCGGCGATTTCCTGGTTGCCGCGGATCTTGTCCGAAGTGGCGCTGGCAACGTTGAGGATCTTGCCGCGGATCGGCAGGATTGCCTGCGTCTTGCGGTCGCGTGCCTGCTTGGCCGAACCGCCGGCCGAATCGCCCTCGACGATGAACAGCTCGGTTTCGCCGTCGCCTTCGCCGGAACAGTCGGTGAGCTTGCCGGGCAGGCGCAGCTTCTTGGCGTTGGTTGCCGTCTTGCGCTTGACGTCGCGCTCGGCCTTGCGGCGCAGGCGATCGTCCATGCGCTCCATGACCGCGCCGAGCAGTGCCTTGCCGCGATCGAGGTTGTCCGAGAGGAAGTGGTCGAAATGGTCGCGGATCGCATTCTCGACGAGTCGGGCGGCTTCCGGGCTGGTAAGCCGGTCCTTGGTCTGGCTCTGGAACTGGGGATCGCGGATGAAGACCGAGAGCATCGTTTCCGAACCGACGACGATGTCGTCAGGGGTGATGTCCTTGGCCTTCTTCTGGCCGACAAGTTCACCGAATGCGCGGATGCCCTTGGTCAGCGCGGCGCGCAGGCCCTGTTCGTGGGTGCCGCCGTCGGGTGTCGGGATCGTGTTGCAGTACCAGGAATAGGCGCCGTCGGAATAGAGCGGCCAGGCGATCGCCCATTCGACGCGGCCCTGTTCGAGCCCCTGGTCGTTCTCCGGAAATTCCTGCGAGCCCGAGAAGAACTGCGCGGTGACGCATTCGCGGCTGCCGATCTGCTCGGCGAGGTGATCGGCGAGGCCGCCGGGGAACTGGAACGTGGCTTCGGCCGGAACGTCCTCGCTGGCGAGCGAGGGCGAGCATTTCCAGCGGATCTCTACCCCGGCGAAAAGGTAAGCCTTGGAACGCACCAGCTTGAACAGCCGGTTCGGCTTGAACTTCTGGTCGCCGAAGATCTCGGTATCCGGGGTGAAAGTCACGGAGGTGCCGCGGCGGTTGGGCGCGGCGCCCACCTTCTGGAGTGGCCCCAAGGTTTCACCGCGCGAGAATTCCTGCGCGAACAGTTCCTTGTTGCGGGCCACTTCGACGCGGGTCTTTACCGAAAGGGCGTTGACCACCGAGATGCCGACACCGTGCAGACCGCCGGACGTGGCATAGGCCTTGCCGGAGAACTTGCCGCCCGAGTGCAGGGTCGAGAGAATGACCTCAAGCGCCGACTTGCCCGGATACTTGGGGTGTTCGTCGACCGGGATGCCGCGGCCGTTGTCGGTGATCGTCAGGCGCCCGGCCGTTCCCGGCTCTTCCTCCAGCATGACTTCGATGCGGTTGGCGTGACCGGCAACGGCTTCGTCCATCGCGTTGTCGAGGACTTCGGCCGCGAGGTGGTGGAGTGCACGTTCATCGGTGCCGCCGATATACATGCCGGGGCGTCGCCGGACGGGTTCGAGACCCTCCAGAACTTCGATTGCGGAACCATCGTAGGATTCTCCGCCCGCAGACGGCAGCTTGTCGAAGAGGTCATCGGCCATGCTCGATCCTATACGGGACAGAGAAATCCCCGATCAAGCACGGCCGTGTTCTTATCCTCAGTCGCCGAAATGCGTGGGCGCGGGGCTGACGACCTTGACGCCGCCCTTTTCGATCTCGCGCACTTCCAGAGCGCGCTCGATGGTGCCGCCGCGGGTAAAGCGGAACGGACCGTCAAGGCCGAGGAAGCCGCCGCTCTCGAGCATCTGCGAAGTCGGGAAGGGCTTGCCCACCTTCCAGTCGCGCGCAACGCGCAGGGTAAGCAGGACTGCATCGTAGCCAAGCGTGGCGATGCGGGCAGGCTGACTGCCGAAACGGGTGCGGTAGCTCTTGGAGAACTGGCCGAAGCGCTGGTCGGAAACGGTGGCGAACCATGCGCCGGCAAGGGCGGGCGTGGTCGAGACGGCGCGTTCGCCGCTCCACAGTTCTGTGCCGAGGATGCGGACCTGGGCCTTGCCGCCGCCGGTCCGGAACTGCGTTGCCGCGCGGGCCGACATGTTGCCGCCATCGGCAATCAAAAGTGCGCCGTATCCGTCCTTGGCCTGGATGCGCTGGGCAGCCGAGGAGATCGAGGCGGCAGTCCGGTCATAGGGCTCCATCGCGACCACTGCGCCGCCAGTGTCGCGCACGGCGGCAAGCAGCGCGCTGCTGGCGCGGTCGCCATATTCGCCGCGCGGGATCAACGCGGCATAGCTCGTGATGCCGCGCGAACTGGCATAGCGCACTGTGCGTGCGACCGACTGGCCCGGCAGGTTGCCCATAACGAAGACGTCCTTGGAGGCGGCTTCCTCGTCATTCGAGAACGAGATCATTGGCACCTTGGCGGGACGCGCGAAATTCGCGACAGCCGGGATGTTGTCCGAGAGCAGTGGGCCGAGAATCAACCGGTTGCCGTCGGCGACGGCGCGCTTGGCGGCTTCGCCCGGATTGCTCGCCGTGTCGTAGGTGGTTACCCGCAGGTTGCCGGCATTTGTATCGAGCAGCGCCATGTTGGCGGCGTTGGCGATCGACTGGCCGACGGCGCCGTTGGGCCCCGAGATCGGGACGAGCAGGGCGATCCGGTGGCGATCGGTGTCCTCCTGAATCACGCTTTCGCTGGGCGCAGCCGTCGGCGTCGGGGTGGGCGCGGTGGTCTTGGGAACGATGCTGCAGGCGCTCAGCCCCGCCATCGCTGCCGCGGCGAGAAGATTGCGCCTATTCAGGCGTTTGTCGAACATTGCTTGCCGCTCCCGTAGTCCTTGGGCCATGAGTCTCGCGATGGAACACAGTCTTTCGCCGGGCCTCTATATAGTGGCAACCCCCATTGGCAACCTGAGCGACATAACGCTCCGTGCAATCGAGGTATTGCAGGGAGTCGGTGCCGTCGCCTGCGAGGATACCCGCGTAACGGGTAAATTACTGCATCATCTTGGAATAAAGAAGCGCATGATCCGCTATGACGACCATGCCGGGGAGGGGGATCGCGAGCGGCTTCTGAGCCTGATGGAGGCCGAGCCGGTGGCGCTTGTCAGCGATGCGGGAACGCCGCTGATTTCCGACCCGGGCTATCGTCTCGTGCGCACCGCACGAGAGCGTGGCATCGCCGTAACCAGCCTGCCGGGCCCCAATGCGGCCATTGTCGGCATGACCCTGTCGGGCCTAGCCAACGACCGTTTTCTTTTCGCCGGGTTTCTGCCGAACAAGGTCAAGGCGCGCGAGAGTGTGCTGCAGGAATTGTCCTGCGTTCCCGCCACCCTGATCTTCTACGAGACCGCACCGCGGCTCGAAGCCTCGCTGCAGGCCATAGCAGCGACCTTGCCAGGGCGCGAAGTTGCCGTGGCGCGCGAGCTGACCAAGAAATTCGAGGAATGCCGGACCGGCTCCCCTGAAGAAATCATTGCGCATTATGCGGCGCATCCGCCCAAGGGAGAGATCGTGCTGATGGTCGCTCCTCCTACTGATGAGCCGCTCGGCGATGTCGACGTCGACGCGCTGTTGCTGGCTGAATTGGCCGAGTCCAAGGCTTCGCAGGCCGCGGCCAGGGTCGCCAAGGCCACGGGCATGGATCGCAAGGCGCTCTATGCGCGGGCCCTCGAACTCAAGTGACCGCGACCCGATGAACCGCAGGGCCCGGGCCGAGCAGCGCGGTCGGCTTAGTGAAACGCTGGCCGCCTGGTATTTGCGGCTATCGGGCTGGCGGGTCTTGGCGAGCCGCGTCAGGACGCCTCGCGGCGAAGTCGATCTGGTAGTGAGGCGGGGCCGCGTCCTGTGCTTCGTTGAGGTGAAGTGGCGTGCGCGGGCACAGGATCTGGACAGCGCGATCGACGCGCATCGCCTGCGCCGCGTGGCGGCAAGTGCCGAAGCGCTGGCGCCGCGTTTTGCCCGGGTCGGCGACGATATCCGCATCGATGTCCTGCTCATGGCGCCGCGCACGTGGCCGCGCCGGATAGTCAATGCCTGGCAACCGGGGCGGTAGCTCTGATTTGCGGCGTGGAACCGGAAACAGGTCGCACGCCGGCAAATTTGGGACTAAGCGGACCACGGCAGCAACCCAAGGACCCGATTTTCCATGACGTTACGCATCGCCGTTCAGATGGACCCGATCGAAAGCATCAACATTGCGGGCGACTCCTCTTTCGCCCTGATGCTTTCCGCGCAGGACCGCGGTCACACGCTCTATCATTACGATGTGCGCACGCTGGCCTACGATACATCCGAAGGTGCCGCCGGACGACTGACCTGTTGGGGGGCGCCGGTGACGGTGCAGCGGGTCCAAGGTGCGCATTATACGCTCGGAGAGTACCGCCTGATCGATCTCGTCGCGGATATCGACGTCGTGCTGATGCGACAGGATCCGCCGTTCGACCTGGGCTACATCACGGCCACGCACCTGCTCGAGCGGCTCGAGGGCCGAACTCTGGTCGTCAACGATCCGGCTTCGGTGCGCAACGCACCTGAGAAGGTCTTCGTGCTGGACTATGCGCGTTTCATGCCGCCGACTTTCATTGCTCGCCGGATCGAGGACGTGCGCCTGTTCCAGCAGCGGCAGGTAGCTGCCGGTCTTGGCGGCGATCTTGTCATCAAGCCGCTGCACGGCAATGGCGGCAAGGCGGTGTTCCGTGTGCCCGCCGATGGCAGCAACCTCGGTGCCCTTGTCGAGATGTTCCAGAATGCCTGGGTCGAGCCGTTCATGGTCCAGCCGTTCCTGCCTGACGTCTCGGAAGGCGACAAGCGCATCGTCCTTGTCGATGGCAAGTTTGCCGGCGCGATCAACCGCAAGCCCGGGGAGGGCGAGTTCCGCTCCAACCTGGCGGTGGGCGGCTCTGCCGAAGCGACCGAACTCACTTCGGCGGAAGAAGAAATCTGCGCGGCGCTAGGACCGGAACTGAAGGCGCGCGGGCTGGTTTTCGTCGGAATCGACGTGATTGGCGGAAAATGGCTTACCGAGATCAACGTGACATCGCCGACCGGCATCGTTGCCATCGACCGTTTCAACGGCACCGACACGGCGGCCCTCATCTGGGACGCCATCGAGGCGCGTCACGCCGCGATGTGATCGCTCGCGGCGCGAGCGGGCGGGGCTGTCAGGGAATCAGGCATGGATGACTGGGTGATCCGCCTGATCGAAGGCGGTGGCTATTGGGGCATTGCCCTGCTCATGATGATCGAGAACCTCGTGCCGCCGATCCCGTCGGAACTCATTATGGGTGTCGCCGGGATCGCGCTGGCGCGCGGGACTATGGCGTTCCTGCCGGTGCTGGCTGCGGGCACGCTGGGCTGCACGTTGGGCAATTACATTCTTTTTCTCGCCGCCGACCGGCTCGGGTACGAACGCCTCCACCCTGTCGTCGAGCGCTGGGGTCGCTGGCTCACCATGGAATGGCACGATGTCGAGCGCGCCGGTCGCTTCTTTCGGCGCCATGGTCACTGGATCGTCTTCGTGACGCGGTTCATGCCGATGTTCCGTACGATGATTTCGATCCCCGCCGGCCTGTCGCACATGCGGCACGTGCCGTTCCTGCTCTACACGGCGGCTGGCGCGGCGGTATGGAACACGCTTCTGCTCATGGGTGGGCGGTGGCTCGGGCATCGTTTCGAGCAGGCGGGGGAATGGATCAGCTGGGGAACGCTGGCGCTCGGTGTGGCGATGCTTGCCTGGTACGTCTGGCGCGTTGCCCGCTGGACGCCGACCGCGCCAAAGGACAGCGTTTCGAAAAGGTGAGGCGAGCCCTTTCCGCGAAAAGGAAAGGTCTTTCGGGGGGCATACGGGAGCCTGGCCGATCAATCCCGCTCGCGTGGATGGGCATTGCGATAGACGTCGAGCAGGGTCGCCGCATCGACTTTCGTATAGATCTGGGTCGAGCCGAGGCTGGCATGACCCAGCAGTTCCTGCAGCGAACGCAGGTCCGCCCCGGCTCCCAGCAGGTGCGTCGCGAAACTGTGGCGCAATGCGTGCGGCGTTGCGCTCGACGGCAATCCAAGGCTGACACGGGCGCGGGCTACCGCCTTCTGTACCATGCCCTGCGACAGGGGGCCGCCCTTCGCTCCGCGGAACAGGGGATCCTTCCGGTGGTTCTCGTGCGCGACTGGCCAAGGGCACTTGGCCACATAGTCGTCCACTGCATCGCGGATGATCGGGAGCAGGGGCACGACCCTTTGCTTTCCGCCCTTTCCGGTAACTACCAGGGTGTCGGAGAGAGGAAGGGCCGAAGACGGGAGGGATAGCGCCTCTGCAATGCGCATCCCTGCTCCGTACAGCAGCAGCAGGACGGCCCGGTCGCGCGCGCCGATCCACGCTTCCCGTGCGTCTTCATCGACAGCCACGGCAAGATTGACCGCTTCGTCGGGCGTAACCGGGCGCGGAATGCCCTTCTTGATACGTGGCCCGCGCAGGCGCGGTGGCATCGCATCGGTCATGCCGGCCTTCTCGCGGGCGAAGATCAGGAAGGCCTTGAGCGCCGAAAGTTCACGCGCCGCCGAAACATTGCCGATCCCTTCTTGTCGCCGCGACGCCAACTGACGGCGCAGGGCCCCCGCATCGAGGCTGGCCAGTTGCGGCCAGT
Organism: Novosphingobium sp. KN65.2; assembly: GCF_001368935.1. Taxonomy (NCBI): domain Bacteria; kingdom Pseudomonadati; phylum Pseudomonadota; class Alphaproteobacteria; order Sphingomonadales; family Sphingomonadaceae; genus Novosphingobium; species Novosphingobium sp. KN65.2. The sequence goes on along the minus strand of NZ_CCBH010000124.1, from coordinate 30,292 downwards.
CGGTTTCGCCAAGGGTGTCGAGCAAGCGCGAAGCGGTGGCAACATAGGCGCGCACAGTGTGGGGACTGCGCCTGCGTCCCTGTGCGAGATGGGTGCCCCAGGCTTCGAGAAGGTCCGCCTTGGCCGTCACGGTTCGACGAGTTCCTCCGGTACCAGTTCGCCGAGCAAGGCATCGAGCAGAGGCATCCCGCTTTCGGCCACGCCAAGTCGCGAACCTTCGCGCCAGACGAGGCCCTGCCTTTCGTAGAAGGCCGCCTTGTCTGCATTGCACAGTGCTTCGTGGGCGAGGGCAAAGCGTGACGCCATGACGTCAAGATCGACCCCTTCGCGCAGCCGCAGGCCCATCAGCATGGCTTCGGAAGCCTGTTCCCTGAGTTCGAGCGGACGTTCCTCGCTGGTGCCATGGCCCTGTTCGGCCATCGCCGTAAGCCAGTTTTCCGGCTTGCGATGGCGCACGGTCGCCATGCCGCCACGCCGTCCGTGCGCGCCGGGGCCGACCCCGCAATAGTCGCCGTAACGCCAGTAGGTAAGGTTGTGGCGGCTTTCATCGCCGGGGCGGGCGTGGTTGCTGATCTCGTACGCGGGCAATCCAGCGCCAGCGGTCATCTCGCGGGTCAGTGCGAACATGTCGGCGCAGGCGTCCTCGTTGAGCGGCTCGAACGCGTGCTGGCGCACCATCGTGGCAAAGCGCGTACCGGGCTCGATGGTCAGCTGGTAAAGCGAGAGGTGGCCGGTGCCGAAGGACATTGCGCGCGCCAGTTCGGCCTGCCACTGCTCGACACTCTGGCCCGGCCGGGCATAGATGAGGTCGAACGACACCCTTTCGAAATGTCGTTGCGCGACGTCGAGGGCATCGAGCCCTTCGCGGGCATCGTGAAGACGGCCAAGGAAGCGCAGGGTCCTATCGTCGAGCGCCTGCAGCCCGAGCGAAACCCGGTTCACTCCGGCAGCAGCCAGCGCCGCATAGTTCGCCGCCTCGACAGAGGACGGATTGCCTTCCAGCGTGATCTCGATGCCTTGAGCGAAGCCCCAGAGGCGTTCGGCTTCTTCAAGGAGCCTTGCGACCAGTGCCGGTGGCATGAGCGAAGGCGTGCCGCCGCCGAAAAAGATCGATTCGAGCTTTTCTCCGCCCGCCAGCGCATGCTCGTGGCGCATGTCGGCGAGCAGCGCGTCCTGCCAGTGCTGGTGGTCGACGCGTTCGCGGACATGGCTGTTGAAGTCGCAATAAGGGCATTTTGCGAGGCAGAACGGCCAATGGATGTAGAGCGCGCGGGCCATCAGCCGATGTTAGCCCCCGAACTGCTCCGCGACCAGCTTGGCGAAGGCATCCGCGCGGTGGCTGATCTTGTGCTTTTCCTCCGGGTCGAGCTGGGCGAAGGTGACGTCGCGGCCGTTCGGCACGAAGACCGGGTCGTAGCCGAAGCCCATCGTTCCACGCGGCGGCCAGGAAAAAGTGCCGTTCACGCGGCCTTCGTAGACCGCGCTGTCACCGTCGGGCCAGGCAATGGCGAGGACGCAGCTGAACCAGCAGGAACGGTCGGCCTCCGGGCCTTGTTCGCACAGCAGGCCTTCGACCTTGCCCATCGCCATGTACCAGTCGCGCCCGGGCTCGCCTTCGAACCACTGACGTTCGGCCCAGTCGGCGGTATAGACGCCGGGGCGTCCGCCCAGCGCTGTCACCGAAAGTCCGCTGTCATCGGCCAGCGCCGGGAGCTGCGATGCCTGCGCCGCGGCCTGCGCTTTGATCAGCGCGTTCTCGACGAAGGTCTTTCCGGTTTCTGCCGGCTCGGGCAGGCCGAGCTGGCCCGCCGAAAGGCATTCCATGCCGAAAGGCGCCAGCAGCGCGCCGATTTCCTTCAGCTTGCCCGCATTGTGCGTGGCAATCACGAGGCGTTTGCTGTCGAGTTTCCGGGTCATGTCGCTGTCCTGTCGGCATCTTGTCTTTCCGCCATCCCCGCCCGGGGAAGGCAGGGATGGCGTTCAATCGAAACGAAGGCTTAGCGCCCGACGGCCTTGGCCTGTGCCGCGAAAATGCGTTCACAGCCGATGCGGGCCAGACGCAGGAGGCGCAGCAGGCCTTCCTCGTCATAAGTCGCGCCTTCCGCTGTCGCCTGGGCTTCGGCGATCTTGCCGCCTTCGATCAGTACGAAGTTGGCATCGGCACCGGCCGAGCTGTCCTCGATGTAGTCGAGGTCGAGAACCGGCGTGCCTTCGCAGATGCCGCAGGAAATCGCGGCAACGCGCGCTTCGATAGGGTCTTCGGCGATCTTGCCGTCAGCCATGAGCTTGTCGACGGCAAGGCGCAGGGCAACCCATGCACCCGAGATCGCGGCGGTGCGGGTGCCGCCGTCGGCCTGCAGGACGTCGCAGTCGAGCACGATCTGGCGTTCGCCCAGCTTCTTCATGTCGACGACCGAGCGCAGGCTGCGTCCGATCAGGCGCTGGATTTCCTGCGTGCGGCCCGACTGCTTGCCCTTGGCCGCTTCGCGCGAGCCGCGGGTATGGGTGGCGCGCGGGAGCATCGAGTACTCGGCTGTGACCCAGCCTTCGCCCTTGCCGCGCAGGAACGGGGGAACCCTTTCCTCGACCGAAGCGGTGACGAGCACGCGGGTATCGCCGAAGGAGATCAGCACCGAGCCTTCGGCGTGCTTGGTGAAACCGGTCTGGATGTCGATAGCGCGCATTTCGTCGGGCGCACGGCCGGAAGGTCGCATGTACTGTCCTCGTAGCTAAGATTGCAGCGGCCCTAGGCGTATTAAGCTTGAGGCTGCAAGCCCAATGCCTAAATTGCAGCGCATGACGACACCACCCATCACCGAATTGACCACGAGGGCGCGCGAGATCTTCCGCCTTGTCGTCGAAGGTTACATTGCGACCGGCAGTCCGGTGGGATCCAAGGCCCTTTCGGGCAACACCGGCGTGAACCTGTCTTCGGCCTCGATTCGCTCGGTGCTCGCCGATCTCGAATCGCTTGGATTGCTGGCCGCGCCCCATACGAGCGCTGGACGCCTGCCGACCGAAGCGGGCCTTCGGCTCTTCGTCGACGGAATCATGCAGGTGGCAGAGCCCACGGCAGAGGAGCGCGCGGTCATCGAGCGCCGCATCTCGCAACCGGGCCCCATCGAAGCGGCTCTGGAGGCGGCCAGCACCATGCTGTCCAGCCTGACGTCGAGTGCCGGGGTCGTGATGGTACCCAAGCGCGAGCCGCGGCTGCAGCACCTGCAACTCGTCCCGCTCGCGCCGGGAAGGGCGCTCGCCGTTCTGGTCGGCGACGACGGCGCGGTCGAGAATCGCATCGTCGAGCTTCCGGCATCGCTGCCCCTCGGAGCGCTCGAAGAAGCTTCCAACTATATCTCTGCCCGGTTGACCGGCCGGACGCTGGGCGAAGCGGTGCGGGTCATGCGCTCCGAGATCGCCTCGGGCCAGTCGGCGCTCGACGCGGCGAGCCGCGATCTGGTGGAACGCGGTCTTGCCGTATGGAGCGAGGACGTGATGCAGCGGCCCGTCCTGATCGTGCGGGGACAGGCGAACCTGCTGGACGAGGGCGCCCTGTCCGATCTGGAGAGGGTGCGCTCGCTGCTGGACGACCTCGAGAACAAGCAATCGGTCGCCGATCTTCTCGAGATGGCGCGAGAGGCCGAATCGACGCGCATTTTCATCGGTTCCGAAAACCGGCTGTTCGCGCTTTCGGGCTCTTCGGTGATCGCGTCGCCCTATCGCGACCGGGATGGTCGCGTTGTCGGAGTTGTGGGGGTTATCGGCCCGACGCGGTTGAATTATGCGCGAGTCGTCCCCATGGTGGACTTCACCGCCCAGAGCCTGGGCAAGCTCATCGGATAGCTGGAACCTTAGAATAATGACTGAAGACAAGACTCAGCCGTCACAGGATCAGGCTGTAGATCCCGCGGTGGCCGAAGAACTGAAGGGTGTGCCGGAACACATGGTAGACAAGGGCGCAGACAAGGACGGCGCCGACGACGAGCTGGCAAAACTGCGCGAAGAGCTCGAAGTCGCCAAGCAGGACGTGCTTTACGCCCGCGCCGAAACGCAGAACGTGCGCCGCCGTCTGGAAAAGGACATCGCCGATACCCGCAACTATGCGGCGACCGGCTTTGCCCGTGACATCCTTTCGGTGGCCGACAACCTGTCCCGCGCGCTTTCGGCGATTACGCCCGAACTGCGCGATGACGAGAAGGTAAAGACCTTCGTTGCCGGTATCGAGGCGACGAGCCGCGAGATCGAGAAGGTCTTCGGCACCCACGGGATTACCCGTGTGGCCGCCATGGGCCTGCCGCTCGATCCCAACCAGCACCAGGCCATGATCGAAGTCCCGTCCGCCGATGTGGAGCCGGGAACGGTCGTGCAGGAACTGCAGGCCGGTTACATGATCAAGGACCGACTGCTGCGTCCGGCGATGGTGGCCGTTGCCAAGAAGCCTGACTGATACCTGATTTGCCGCTCTGCCAGTGGGATAACCGGGGGCAGGGCGGCGGCAGGCCGTGGCACAAATCGGGAACCATGCGCGTTCCTCTCCGTTGATCGGATAGACCCATGCTGATTTTCGGAGACTCCCCATGCGCAAGTTCATTCTTCCCGTTATCGCTGCTGGTGCTCTTGGCCTCGGTGGTTGCGCCAGCAACTACGCCGGTGAAGGCGCGCTTGGCGGCGCGGCCCTTGGTGCCGGTGTCGGCGCCGTGACCGGGGGTGACGTCGGTACGGGCGCTGCGATCGGTGCCGCGGCTGGCGCCGCTGTCGGTTCGCAGGTCAACAAGGACAAGGGCTGCTATCGCTACGACCGCGATGGCCGTCGCTATTGGGACCGCGACTGCTGATATCAAGCGATCGGATTACGAGGAAAAAGGGGCGCGAGAGTGGATCTCGTGCCCTTTTTCTAGGTGTTAGCTCCGTCGAACGGAAGGATCCCGGAATAGGACCCGAGCGGCGGCGCTCCGGGAACGGCATGGCCGCGCCGCAGCAGGAAGACATGGCGGACGATTTCGGCCTGCTGCTCGATGCCGTAGCGCTCGAGCGTCCAGCCCGGTTTCAAGGCATAGTCGTAGCGGCACAGCGGGTGTCGCATGAGCGGCAGGTACCAGCGGCCCTTGCGCTGGGCCTGCCAGACGTGCGTCATCTCATGAATGAACAGGCCCTGCAGGGTGACGGAAGCGCACGAGAAATCTTCCAGATATAGCCCGGAGTCCGGGTGGAAATGGATGTGCCCACAAGGGGCCATTACCGTGTCGACCGGTTGCAGGGGAATCCATCGGCGGCGTCTGATCCGCACCGCCGACAAATCTATGGCATCACCGAAGACCGACCCCGCCAGCGCGACTTCACCCCAAGTCAGGCGGCGTTCGCCACCCGGCGCGCAAGGTCCGGCTTCGGCAAGGGCGATCAGTGGTGCATCTCCGCCATGGAGCCGTCATCCATCGATCCGCCCTCCATGCCGGCGTGATCCATGCCGCCACCCATCGTCTCCACCGTGAGGGGCATCGACAGTTTGTCGCCATCGGAGAAGGTCAGTGTCAGTTCAGCATTCTCGCCGGACTTGAGCGTATCGTCGATGTCGAAAGCCATGACGTGATAGCCGCCGGGCGCGAATTCGAGGATGCCGCCTGGCGCAATTTCAAGCGAGTCCACCGAGGTCATCCTGCCGCCTTCGGTCTTGTGCATCTGCACTTCGCCGGCCCCTGCGACATGGACGCCGACAAGCGTGGCGGACTGCGGGCCGTCGTTGCGGATCGTGAAGTAGACAGCCCCCGGGCGTCCCGCGACAACCGGCAGGATCATGCGGCCGTCACTGCCGGAAATGCCCGGCTTTGCGTCGGGATTGCCCGAATCTGCCGCTTCGGTCGCGTTGTCGGCGGGGGCTTCGGACTGCTGACAGGCCGCGAGCGACGCGGCGATTGCCAGCACCGAAGCAACTGCCACGGAACGAAAGATTTTCACCTCAGACATATCCTTCCTGGAAACCCTCGAAAAATTAGCGGGGGTAATGCCATTGAGGCGGTCTTGTTCCAAGAAAAACCGCTCCTATATCGCCCCCCGACGACATTGAACGTCATCGAGCCGCACAAGCCGCCTTGCCTCTAGTCAGGGAGGCGATCCGTGCGGTGTCATCCACTGACGTGAGGAATGGGGATAATGGGAAAAGTAATTGGTATCGACCTTGGCACCACCAACAGCTGTGTCGCCGTCATGGACGGTGGCAAGCCCAAGGTTATTGAAAACTCCGAAGGTGCGCGTACGACGCCTTCGATCGTCGCCTTTACCAAGGACGGCGAACGCCTGATCGGTCAGCCGGCCAAGCGCCAGGCAGTTACCAACGGCGACAACACGATTTTCGCAGTGAAGCGCCTTATCGGCCGCCGCTTCGACGATCCGGTGACCAAGAAGGACACCGAGCTGGTTCCGTACCACATTGTCAAGGGCAAGAACGGTGACGCGTGGGTCCAGGCTGGCGGCGAGGACTACAGCCCGTCGCAGATCTCGGCCTTCACCCTGCAGAAGATGAAGGAAACCGCCGAGAGCTACCTTGGCGAGACCGTCACGCAGGCCGTCATCACCGTGCCGGCATACTTCAATGACGCGCAGCGCCAGGCGACCAAGGATGCCGGCCAGATTGCGGGTCTCGAAGTGCTGCGCATCATCAACGAGCCGACCGCGGCCGCGCTCGCCTATGGCCTCGACAAGCAAGACGGCAAGACCATCGCTGTCTATGACCTTGGCGGCGGCACCTTCGACGTCTCGATCCTCGAGATCGGCGACGGCGTGTTCGAGGTGAAGTCGACCAACGGCGACACTTTCCTGGGCGGTGAAGACTTCGACACCAAGCTCGTCGAATGGCTGGCCGACAAGTTCAAGGCCAAGGAAAACATGGATCTGCGGACCGACAAGCTCGCTCTGCAGCGCCTGAAGGAAGCGGCCGAAAAGGCGAAGATCGAACTGTCGTCGGCTGCGACGACCGAGATCAACCTGCCCTTCATCACCGCGCGTATGGAAGGCGGCGCGACGACCCCGCTTCACTTGGTCGAGACGGTTACCCGTGCCGACCTCGAGAAGATGGTCGCCGACCTCATCAAGCGCACGATCGAGCCGTGCCGCAAGGCGCTGGCCGATGCCGGCATCTCGGCTTCGGAAGTCGATGACGTGGTGCTCGTGGGCGGCATGACCCGCATGCCCAAGGTTCGCGAAGTCGTGAAGGAATTCTTCGGGAAGGAACCGCACACCGGCGTGAACCCGGACGAAGTCGTCGCCATGGGCGCGGCGATCCAGGCCGGCGTCCTTCAGGGCGACGTCAAGGACGTGCTGCTGCTCGACGTGACCCCGCTTTCGCTGGGCATCGAGACGCTTGGCGGCATCATGACCAAGATGATCGACCGCAACACGACGATCCCGACCAAGAAGAGCCAGGTCTACTCGACTGCCGAGGACAACCAGCAGGCGGTCACGATCCGCGTGTTCCAGGGCGAACGCGAAATGGCGCAGGACAACAAGCTCCTCGGCCAGTTCGACCTGGTCGGCATTCCGCCGGCCCGTCGCGGCGTCCCGCAGATCGAAGTCACCTTCGACATCGACGCCAACGGCATCGTCAACGTGTCCGCCAAGGACAAGGGCACCGGCAAGGAACAGCAGATCCGCATTCAGGCTTCGGGCGGTCTGTCCGATGCCGACATCGACCAGATGGTCAAGGATGCCGAGAAGTTCGCCGAAGAGGACAAGAAGCGTCGTGAATCGGCGGAAGCCAAGAACAACGCGGACAGCCTCGTTCACGCGACCGAGCAGCAGCTTGCCGAAAACGGTGACAAGATCGACGCTGGCCTGAAGTCGGAAGTCGAGACTGCCATCGCCGAAGCCAAGACGGCTCTCGAAAGCGGCGATACTGCCGAGATCACGGCCAAGGCCCAGGCGCTTACCGAAGTCGCCATGAAGATGGGGCAGGCGATCTACGAGAAGGAGCAGTCCGCTGCTGCCTCGCCGGAAGCCGCACCTGCGGGTGACGAGGACGTGGTCGACGCCGAATTCTCGGAAGTCGACGAAAACAAGGGCTGAACGTCCTGATGAAAACCGTGGGCGTCACCGGTGCAATTCGCGCCGGTGGCGCCTGGGTTATCTACGGGGGTTAGATACGTGTCAGCTACCGAAGTAGACTATTACGAATTGCTCGAGGTCGAGCGGACTGCCGACGACAAGACCATCAAGTCGGCCTACCGTCGCCTCGCCATGCGATATCACCCGGACAAGAATCCGGGGGATGGCGAAGCCGAATCCCGCTTCAAGGCGATCAGTCAGGCATACGACTGCCTCAAGGACCCGCAGAAGCGCGCCGCCTACGACCGCTACGGTCACGCTGCGTTTCAGCAGGGCATGGGCGGTGGCGGCGGCGCCGGAATGGGCGCCGAGTTCGGCGATATCGGCGATATCTTCGAATCGATTTTCGGCAGTGCCTTTGGTGGCGGTGCCCGCCAGCAGGCGCGTCGCGGCGCCGACTTGCGCTACGACATGGAAGTCAGCCTCGAAGAGGCGTTCCACGGCAAGCAGAGTGAAATCACCATCGAGGTCTCGCAATCGTGCGAGCCTTGCGGTGGATCGGGCGCCGAACCCGGCACCGGTAAGCGGACCTGCAACATGTGCGCCGGGCATGGCAAGGTGCGCGCGCAGCAGGGCTTCTTCGTCGTTGAACGCACCTGCCCGACCTGTCACGGTCGCGGTGAGGTGATCGAGTCCCCCTGTCGCGCCTGTCGCGGCGAGGGACGCGTGGACATGCCGCAGACGCTCGAAGTGGAAATTCCCGCCGGCGTCGATTCCGGCACGAGGATCCGCCTTTCGGGCAAGGGCGAGGCCGGACCTTACGGCGCGCCTCCCGGCGATCTCTACATTTTCCTGCATGTGAAGCGCCACCGGGTGTTCGAACGCGAAGGCACGACGCTGCTCACGCAGGTGCCGATCACGTTTACCACCGCTGCGCTGGGCGGTTCGATCGAGATCCCCGGTATCGACGGGGCGAAGATCGCGCTGGATATCCCGGCGGGCATCCAGTCCGGCAAGCAGCTGCGCAAGCGCGGTGCAGGCATGCCCGTGCTGCAGGGCCGGGGGCGCGGGGATCTGGTGATCGAGATCACGGTGGAAACGCCCACCAAGCTCTCGGCACGCCAAAAGGAACTCCTGCGCGAGTTGCAGGCAACCGAGACCGGTGACGAATGCCCGCAATCGAAGGGCTTCTTCGACCGCATCAAGGACGTGTGGAGCGACCTTACCGAATGAGTAACGAAGGAACCCCGAGGCGCTTCAGTCAAGCGCCTCGACTTCCTTTCTGATCGTTCTGATCAGAGCAGGATCGGCCCGCAGCCGGTCCTGTTCTTCGTTCAGGATCGCCAGAAACGCGTCCTTCTTGAAGGCATTGAGCTCGCCTTGCGGGATCGCCTGACCCTTTTCAAGCGTTGAGGCGATCAGGTCGATCATGCGCTCGGCGCCGTGCAGGCGACCCCACAGGTAATCGTTCTCGCGATAGGCGCGGCTGAAAAAGGCGCCGAAGTTGTAGAACTCGGTTCCGCGCAGGGTATCGGCCATGCCGCCCTTGCGGATGGCATGGCAGTCTTCGGGCGATATCCGGTCGACCAGGATCGGATCGAACTCGGTCAGTCCTTCGCCGCGCAGGAGCGGGAGGGTGACCGTATCGTAGAACGGAAAGCCCAGGTAGGCGAGCAGCACGCGGCGACGCAGCGTGGGCGGCATGGCTGCAAGGACTTCGGCCAGCACTTCATCGACCTGCGCGTCTACCTCAGGCAGCGAACGCCTTGCGGCAATGTGATCGAGTGCAGCCGCCGGGTTGTCGAAGAAGTTGCGGGCAAGGGCAGGAAAGTCCTCTCCCAGATAGTGGAGCGGTTCCCGTTCTATGTAATGCGCAAGGGCCTCGTAGATCGCCGCCCGGGCATCGTCGCGATCCTGCTCCGTCACGCTGGGATCTCCTTCCCAGTCCTGCGTCACGCGCCGCGCCAGAAAGCGCAACCGGCGAATCCGGAAAGCCAGATCGTGGGTGCGGAAAAAGTCGATCATCGGTGCCGAGGTGCCTTCGCGCAGGGCCTGCATGCGATCGAGGCCACTGGCGGCCAGGTGGGTGACGAGGCGCTGGACGATCGGCTCGGTCGAGGACATCTCCTGCTCGGGGACTCCTTCGTCCACCATGCGGGCCAGCATGGCCAGGATCCCGCTGAACTTGACCTGCGCATAGCCGTGATAGGCAAAACCGGCCTGCTGGAATGCCGCCTCCTGGGCCTTGTTGCGCCAGGCCGCGAGCCGCTTGGGCGTCGGTCGGTCGAGGAACAGGGTCCGCCCGAAAAGCCTTTCGACGGTCTCTTCGATTTCTGGCCGGAGGGCCAGGACGATCTCGCGCATGGTGCGCATTTCGCGCGAATCGCGATCCAGCGTCTCCAGGTTGTCGCGGATCGGCTGCTCGCGCGGGATCGAGGAAAGCGAACCGAAGATCACCGGAAAGAAGCCCGGCACCTTCGTGTCGCGCCGCATGTTCGGTCCGATGTGGTCCGGGGTCGGGTCGATATAGACGAAGCGCCGGTCGACCTCGCGCGCGGCGGGCCTGTCGCGCAGCACCGTCATCGCATCGGCGAAAGGCGCATTGACGAGGACCGAACCGTCGATGAGCGAGACGCTGTCGATGTCCTTGCGGCTGAAATGCTCGGGCATTACGCGGCGCAGGAAGGCATCGCGATCGGGCCATTTGACCGCGGTCTCGGCGACGAGCTTGTCGATCTCGGCGATCTGTAGGGGCGGAAAGGCGCCGGGAAAGCTCGCCGTCGAGCGCGCAGCGAGAACCAGAGCGGGGATCGAGGCAAGCTCTTCGCCCTTGCCTCGCGACTTGACGTGAAAGTCGATCGTGAGGCGATGCTCGCTCTCCAGCACGAGTTCGGGCGAGTGGAGCCGCAGGGTTTCAAGGTGACCCTTGAAGTCTGTAGCCGTGACGAACAGGTCGAGCGGATGCCGCGTCGGGAGCAGGGGCTTGCCCTCGGGGGCGTCGGCCATGGCCATCATGGCCCGGTTGATAAGCCGTGAAAAGCCAATGCCGCTGAAGGGTGGTTCGAACCAGCGGGACCGGATCAGGCGCGAGAGCTTGTCGCGCACTTCGGTGCGCGTCTCGGGGGCGACCGATGCGCTCACCGCGTTGCCGGGGCGGTGGAGGAGGTAATAGACGATCGGGCTGGCCCAGAACTTGGCGGCGCGCGACCATGGCTTGGCATCGGGATCGAGCAGCACGTCGACGTCCGCGCACTCCAGCCACAGTTCGGTCAGCGGTTCTAGCGACTGGCCGGTGTGGATCGCCTGTGCGAGGAAGATGCTGTTGATTCCGCCCGCGCTCGCCCCGGCGACGATATCGGAAAGAACCCGCAATTTCAGATTGCTGCCCTGTTCGAGCCTGCGCAGCAGCCTTGCGTAAACGGCCTCGCTGCTCTCCAGAATGCCCTCGTCGGCCCAGAAGGCGCGGCTTGCCCGAAGGGCCTTCCACAGCTCCTTGGTCACGCCATGCATATAGACGGCAAGAGAGATGCCCCCATAGCAGACGAGCGTGATCCGCAGTTCTTTCTGCCGCATTCCACATACTTGGCCCGGATCAATGAGAAAGGCAATTGCGTTCTCATTCCGTTCCGGATAGGCGCAGCCTATGGCAAAGCCCAAACGTCGTTACGTATGTCAAAATTGCGGAAGCGTCGCGACCCGGTGGCAGGGGCAGTGCGCGGACTGCGGTGAATGGAACTCGCTTATCGAGGAAGCCCCGCAGACGGTCTTTTCCTCCAAGCACGATCTGTCCTCCGGCGGCCGCCCGATCCAGTTCACCCCGCTAGACCAGCCCGGCGAGATCCCGAAGCGGCAGGCCAGCGGCCTTGCCGAGTTCGATCGTGCGCTGGGTGGCGGTCTCGTTCCCGGATCGGCGATCCTCATGGGCGGCGACCCGGGTATCGGCAAGTCGACGCTGCTGCTGCAGGCATCGGCACACATCGCCAAGGCCGGGCGAGACGTCGTCTATGTCAGCGGCGAAGAGGCGTCCGGACAGGTTCGGCTGCGGGCGGAGCGGCTCGGCCTGTCGAAGTGTCCGATTCGCCTCGCCTCGGCTACTTCCGTACGGGACATCCTCACGACGCTGGGAATGGACGAGCCGCCTTCGCTGCTCGTCATCGATTCGATCCAGACGATGCATTCGGACCAGATCGAGGGGGCGCCCGGTTCGGTCAGCCAGGTACGCGGCTGCGCCTTCGAACTGATCCGCTATGCCAAGGAAAACAGCGTTACCCTCATCCTTGTCGGTCACGTGACCAAGGACGGCAACATCGCGGGGCCACGCGTGCTGGAGCACATGGTCGATGTGGTGATGAGTTTCGAGGGGGAGCGCAGCCACCAGTATCGCATCCTGCGCTCGCTCAAGAACCGCTTCGGTCCGGTCGACGAGATCGGCGTTTTCGCCATGGAAGGCGATGGGCTTGCCGAAGTCGGCAACCCCTCGATGCTGTTCCTCTCCGGGCGCGAAGAGCCGATGCCGGGTAGCGCGGTCTTCCCGGCAATGGAAGGGACGCGGCCGGTCCTGGTGGAAATACAGGCGCTTATCGTGCGCCTGCAGAGCGGGGCGACACCGCGCCGCGCAGTCGTCGGGTGGGACAATGGCCGCATGGCCATGCTGCTCGCGGTGCTCGAGGCACGTTGCGGCCTCAATTTTTCGAGCGCGGAAGTCTATCTCAATGTCGCGGGCGGCTATCGCCTTGCCGATCCGGCTGCCGACCTTGCCGTCGCTGCCGCGCTCGTCTCGGCCCTTGGCGACAAGCCGCTGCCGACCGACGCGGTGTGGTTCGGCGAAGTGTCACTCGCCGGCGAAATTCGCCCTGTCGCTCATTCATCGATCCGACAGCGCGAATCGGCGAAGCTCGGGTTCGGCAAGGCTATTGGACCTGCCGGTGGACCGCCGCCCGACAAGGGTATCCGGTTTTCCGGTCTGACAATGCTTCCCAACCTCGTTGACCGCATTCTTTCGGATGCTTAATTGCAGTTTACTATGAGTGGCTTCGATATCGTTGTCCTGCTGTTCGTGGGGGTCGGAGCCATCACCGGCTTCTTCCGCGGCTTCGTGCAGGAAATTCTCACGCTGGCGGCGTGGATATTTGCGATTTTCGCAATTCGGATGTTCCATACGCAGGTCACCGAAGTCCTCGAACCCTATATCGGAGAGGGTTCGGGCTCGGCGATCCTTGCCTTCGCACTTCTGCTGCTGGGGCCCTATGTGGCGGTCAGGCTCGTTGCCCGCTGGGCCGGCAGCAAGAGCCGCGGTTCGTTGCTGGGGCCGATCGATCGGGTTCTGGGATTCGGCTTCGGTGCGGTGAAGGGCGTCATCATCGTCGTCCTGGCCTTTTCCGTACTGGTGCTGGGGTACGATACCGTTTGGGGTGTCGCCGGTCGGCCGGAATGGATCGTTACCGCGCGATCCTATCCTTTCGTCAACGCCAGCAGCGAAGCCATGGTGAAGATGATCAACGAGCGCCGCCGGCAGCTCAACGATGATGATGCTTCGGTCGCGGCCAAGTAGCCCCTATCCCGGCAAGATCCATCGCATGTCGACCACCGTCCTTTACACCCCCGAGGTCCTTTCGCTTGCGGTTTCGCTTGCACGCTTCCCGTGGCGCGAAGATCTGTCGCTTCAGGGCGAGGCCCGCTCACGTTCATGCGGCAGTACGATTGCGCTGGGCCTTGCTGTCGATGAACAGGGCACCGTTACCGAGGTCGGCGTGCGCAGTCATGCCTGCGCCATCGGACAGGCCGCAGCGGCCATCTTTGCCGAAGCTGTCGTCGGCATGACCGGGGCCGACGTTCACCGGGCTGGAAAGGCCGTGGAAGACTGGCTGGCGGGCAAGGCGGACCTGCCGGATTGGCCGGGGCTCGATCGCATTGCAGCGGCCCGTGACTATCCTGGACGGCACGGCGCGGTCATGTTGCCGTGGAATGCTGCCATGCAGGTGCTTCCCTCTGCCTGATTGGCGGTTTAAACGCCTGTCGCGGCCCGATAACGCGGACGAGGGGGAAGTTTCAGAACAATGGCTGACGTACAGCAGCAATCGCATGCACCTGAACCGAGTGCTTCGGACATCAAACTCGTCATTGCCGCATCCTCGATGGGCACCGTGTTCGAGTGGTACGACTTCTTCATCTACGGAACGCTGGCCGGCATCATCGGCAAGACCTTCTTTCCATCCGGCAACGCGACGCTTGAAACGCTGCTGGTCTGGGCCGGTTTCGCGGTAGGCTTCGGCTTTCGTCCGCTCGGAGCGATCCTTTTCGGGTTCCTTGGGGACAAGCTGGGGCGCAAGTACACGTTCCTCGTGACCGTCACCTTGATGGGTATTGCCACGGCCGGCGTGGGCTTCATCCCATCGGCGGAAATCATCGGCCTTGCCGCACCTGCGATCATCCTGCTGCTGCGCATCATGCAGGGCCTTGCGCTCGGTGGGGAATATGGCGGTGCGGCTATCTACGTTTCGGAGCATTCACCGCCCAATCGCCGTGGCTTCTTCACCGGTTTCATCCAGGCCAGCGTCGTTGGCGGATTTGTGCTCAGCCTGATCGTGGTCCTTACCTGCAAGGGACTGATGAGCGACGAATTCTGGAACGCCTGGGGTTGGCGCGTTCCCTTCCTGCTCAGTATGATCCTGCTTGCCATCTCCTTGTGGATGCGCCTCAAGCTTTCCGAAAGCCCGGTGTTCAAGGCGATGCGCGAAGAGGGCGAGATCGCGGGTAACCCCTTTGTCGAGAGCTTCACGTATCCGGGCAACAAGAAGCGCATATTCATCGCGCTGTTCGGCATTGCGGCGGGGCTGACGGTGATCTGGTACACGGCGATGTTCTCCGCGCTCAGCTTCCTCAAGGGCGCGATGCGCATGGAAGCGACGACGGCGGAAATCATCATCGGCATTTCCGCAGGGCTCGGCATGGTCTTCTTCGTGCTGTTCGGCGCACTCTCGGACAGGGTCGGTCGCAAGAAGCCGATCGTGTGGGGGTACTTCGCCACGCTGGTGCTGATGTTCCCGCTGTTCTGGACGATCGGCGCCCATGCCAACCCGGGTCTCGCGCAGGCCAATGCAGACTCGCCGGTCGCTGTGTCTGGCCCCGACTGTCATTACAATCCCTTCGCTTCCGCGCAGGAGAGCGACTGCGGCAAGCTGTTGGAAGACCTGACCGCCGCAGGCATCACCTATCAACTCGCCGGCAGCCCCGAACTCGAACTCCGCATCGGCGGCGAGACACTGCCGCTTGCGACCTATCCGTGGGAGGACAAGGAAGCGCGCAACGCCAAGTTGAAAGGCTGGCTGACCGATGCGGGTTACGACCTTGGAGTCGTCAGGCCAAGCGTCACGGATGCCCTTGTGATCGGCGTCATGCTGCTGGTTTTCATGGCTCTGTCCGGCGCAACATACGGGCCTGTCGCCGCACTTCTGTCGGAAATGTTTCCCCCGCGCATCCGTTACAGCTCGATGTCCATTCCCTATCACATCGGAACCGGCTACTTCGGCGGCTTCCTGCCGCTGATTTCGAGCTATATGGTCGCGACCAGCGGGAATCCTTACCAGGGCCTGTGGTACACCTGGGGCATCGTTGCGATTGCCCTGGTGGTCGCAGTCTGGGGTTTGCGGGGCGGTCCCCCGCGCGATTACGGTGAAGATGCTGCCTGAATTACCCGAGCCGCCGCTGCGGCTGAATCTTGATTGGAATGCCCTGAAAGCCAATTGGCTGGCCATGGACCGCCTCTCGGGCAAGGCCCGGGCCGGGGCCGCGGTTAAGGCCGACGGCTACGGTCTGGGCGCGCGCAAGGCCGCCGCCGTGCTCCGCGATGCCGGTTGTCGCGACTTTTTCGTTGCGCACTGGGCGGAATCGGCCGAACTGCTCGATCTCGTCGATCCCGCCTCGATATCGGTCCTGCATGGACCGCAGTCGCCGGCCGATTGTGCCTATGGACAGGCGATAGGAGCCAAGCCGGTCATCAATTCGCTCTCGCAAGCGCAGCGTTGGCTCGATGCCGGCGGAGGCACTTGCGACCTCATGATCGATACCGGCATGAATCGCCTCGGCGTGCCGATGCAAGAAATCGGCAGCGAGGTCCTCGCCCGTCTCGACGTCGACGTACTGCTCTCGCATCTCGTCTCGTCCGAGGAGGATACTCCCCTCAACGCCTTGCAGTGCAGCAGATGGAAGGAGGCGCGCAAGGCCATTGCGCATAGGAACGCTAGCCTTGCGAACTCGGCCGGCATCACGCTTGGCTCTGAATTTCATGGAGATATCACGCGGCCGGGCGTTTCGCTTTACGGCGGGATTCCGCGCCCCTGTTTGGGACAGCTGATCCGTCAGGTCGTTCGCCCCGAAGCGATGATCATGCAGGTACGCCACGTCGCGGCGGGAGAAACCGTGGGCTACAATGCGACCTTCACGGCAAAGGCGCCGATGCGGCTCGGTACCGTTTCCACTGGATATGCCGATGGTTATCTGCGCTGCTGGTCCAACAAGGGCTTTTTTGAGGCAAATGGCGCAAAACTGCCGGTTCTTGGCCTCGTCAGCATGGATATGACAGTGATCGACCTGACCGATGCAAACGATATCGGTGAGGGCGACTGGGTTGCGGCCTCCTACGACCTGCCTGGTGCCGCTGCCGCATCGGGCCTGACCCAGTACGAACTGCTCACTCTCCTGGGTCGCCGGTTCCAGCGCTAAACGCTTCGCTGAGAACCTTTTGCTGCGCAGCAATTTGTGTTGCATCGCGACAAGGCGGGGTGGTAACGTAAGCCACTGTCTGGACGGGGATTGGTCATGGCTGAAGCGGCGTCGCACGACGACAACACTGTTATAATCAAAAAATATGCAAACCGGCGGCTCTATAACACGCAATCGTCGAGCTACATCACGCTTGAGCATCTGGCGAAGATGACGCGTGAAGGCGTGGACTACAAAGTGCTCGACGCAAAGAGCGGAACCGACATCACGCACACGATCCTCACGCAGATCATCATGGAGGAAGAATCCAACGGTGAGCAGATGCTCCCGGTGAATTTCCTGCGTGAGCTGATCAGCATGTACGGCAATTCGATGCAGTCGCTGATCCCGCACTATCTCGAAGCGTCGATGGAAAATTTCCGCGCCAACCAGACCAAGTTGCACAAGGCTTTCGAGGATAGCCTGGGCAACAATCCGCTCGCCAAGCTGGCTGAGCAGAACATGGCGATGTTCAAGGCTGCCGCCGCTGCCTTCATGCCCGGATCAGAGAAGGGCGAGAGCAAGCCTGCAGCTCCGGCAGAGGGAGACGACCTCTCCGCACTGCGCGATCAGATGGCAGAAATTCAGAAGAGGCTTGACGCGCTGGGCAAATAAAGGCCAGCGGGGTGCGTTCCGGCCTCGGGTGATCCCGCGGCCGGCCCCGATTCATGCGACGGATGGTCTGTCGCATTGCAGCAAGTCAGGAAGAACGCACCCGTGTCCGCCATTCGCCACGCCCTCTCGACCAAGCGCGAGGACGATTTCGCCCAGTGGTACCAAGAAGTCATTTCCGAGGCTGAAATGGCCGAGGAATCAGGCGTCCGCGGCTGCATGGTCATCAAGCCCTGGGGCTATGGCATCTGGGAGCGCATCCAGCGCCTCATGGATGACATGATCAAGGCGGCGGGCGTCCAGAACTGCTACTTCCCGCTGTTCATTCCGCTGTCCTACTTCGCCAAGGAAGCCGAGCACGTCGAAGGCTTCGCGAAGGAAATGGCGGTCGTCACGCATCACCGCCTTGTCGCTGACGGCAAGGGCGGGCTGGTGCCGGATCCCGAAGCGAAGCTTGAAGAGCCGCTGATCGTCCGTCCGACTTCCGAAACCGTGATCGGCGCGGCGATGGCGCGTTGGGTCCAGTCCTGGCGCGACCTGCCGCTTCTGACCAACCAGTGGGCCAACGTCGTGCGCTGGGAAATGCGCACGCGCATGTTCCTGCGCACCAGCGAGTTCCTCTGGCAGGAAGGCCACACCGCCCACGCCGATCGTGACGATGCGATGGTAGAGACGCTGCGGGCACTTGAGATGTACCGCGCTTTCGCTGAAGGTCCGCTGGCGATGCCGGTGATCGCCGGTGAGAAGCCCGAGAACGAACGCTTCCCCGGTGCCGTGGCCACCTACTCCATCGAAGCGATGATGCAGGACGGCAAGGCGCTCCAGGCAGGCACCTCGCACTACCTGGGCACCGGTTTCGCCAAGGCGGCGGGCATCCAGTACCAGGACAAGGAAGGCACCCAGCAGTACGCCCACACGACGAGCTGGGGTACTTCGACGCGCATGATCGGCGGCCTGATCATGACCCATGGTGACGACGACGGCTTGCGCGTCCCGCCGATGGTCGCGCCGCACCAGATCGTCATACTGCCGATGCTGCGCGAAAACGACGAGGACGAGGCCCTGCTGGCCTATTGCGAGGAACTGCGCGCAGCGCTTGCTTCGCAGTCGGCACTGGGCGAGCCGGTGCGCGTTCTGCTCGACAAGCGTCCGGGCAAGGCCACCCAGAAGCGCTGGGCCTGGGTCAAGAAGGGCGCCCCCCTGATCCTCGAGATCGGTGGCCGCGATGCTGCGGGGGGACAGGTCTCCATGCTGCGCCGCGATCGCCTGTGGAACGACAAGGCCAAGGCCAACTTCGTCGGTCTCGCGAGGGAAGACTTCATCGCGCGAGCCGCCTCGGAAATCGAGGATATCCAGTCCTCGCTCTTCGCAGAGGCTCGTGCCAAGCGCGATGCGAACATCACCCGCGTTACCAGCTTCGATGAAGTGGTCGCGTTCTTCTCGGAAGACAAGCGCTACCCGGGCTGGGTCGAGGTCGAATGGGCGCGTCCGACCGGCGATGAGCTGGAAGACGTGATCAAGCGGCTCAAGGAACTCAAGCTGACCATGCGCAACACCCCGCTCGATGCCGAGCCGGTGACGGGTAACTGCATTTTCACGGGACGTCCGGCGGTCGAAAGGATATACGTCGCAAGGGCTTACTGATCGAATGCAGGAGGGGACGTGTTCGCGGCAATCAAGTATAACCTCGCCAACCTGACGAACTTCTCGGGCCGCGATGCGCGGCCCACGTTCTGGCTCTACGTCCTCTTCCTTGTCATCGCGCAATATGTTGTGGGCCTTGTGATCTCGCTGCCACTGATGGGCGGGATGATGCAGGGGGTCATGGACGGCGTGAAGAATGGCATGTCCGAAGCGGAACTGCAGGCGCAGATGCTGGCTCGAATGACCGGACCGATGCGCTCGGCGATGATTTTCTCGATGGGGTTATACCTCGTATCGTCGGCACTGCTGGTCGCGTCCTTTGTGCGTCGCCTGCACGATTCCAACCGCCCGGGCTGGATTGCCGCCATCGCCTTCCTCTTCGTCCTGGGTGCACAGGCGGCATCGATGGCGAACATGGACCGGCTGATCGATGCAATGTCGATCTCGGCTACGGCTTCGGGCAGTCCCGAGGCGATCCTCGCGGCGCAGGGGCCGTTGATCTATGCCAGCATGTTATCCTGGCTCGGCATGTTGATCGTCATCGTTTTCGGTGTCTGGCCCTCGACCGACGGCCCTAATCGCTACGGTGAGGAACCGGTCGGCGACTGACCCTTGCGATGCGGGCGGCGATCGCGGTTGCAGCGGCCGTCGCCTGTGACGTCTGGCGTCGCCGCACCGATGCGCCGGAATGGGAAGCGCAGCCTGTCGTCGCCCCCAAAGCGCAGACCACCGGCAAGCTGGAGGCCTTGCGCGGCGACGACTGGTTGCCGGGCGTAAGTGCGCTCGCCACCGATGGCAGCGAGCGCCCGGTGGCGAGCGCGGTGTCGGTCGGCGGTTATGAACCGCTTGCCGCGCAAGAGTGAGGCCAGCGCCATTGTAATCCGGCGACATCGGGGCCATGGCAGGGACATGGCTCCCAAGACACGGCCCGCGCCGGGCCTGCCGACGCGCAAGCAGATCCTCGACTTCATCGCCAATTCCCCCGTTCCTGCGGGCAAGCGCGAAATCGCGCGCGAATTCGGCCTTAAGGGACAGGAGAAGATTCAGCTCAAGGCGCTGCTCAAGGACATGGCCGAAGAGGGCCTGATCGACGGCAAGCGCACCGCGTTTCACAAGATGGGCGGCTTGCCCAAGGTCACCGTCCTGCGCGTCGTAGACATCGACGAGGGCGATGCGATCGCGGTACCCGACACGTGGCAGCCAGAGGACGCGACCCCGCCGCCGCGCATTCGCCTCGTCGAGAAGGGCCGCAGCGCACTCAAGGTGGGTGACCGCGTCCTGTCGCGCACCGAAGAGTCGAACACGGGCTGGCGGGCCTGGCCGATGAAGAAACTGGCGCTGCGCTCTGAACAGATGCTCGGCGTGGTCGAAATCGACGGTGGCGGCAAGCCATGGCTGGCCCCGGTCGACAAGCGCATCCGTCATTCCTCGCCGATCTCGGACTTGGGCGGTGCGGAGAAGGGCGAACTCGTGCTCGCCGAGCCGGTGGGACGATCTGCCCGCGCATCGGTCAAGGTCACGCAGGTGCTTGGCGAACCGCTCGCGCCCAAGGCATTCAGCCTGATTGCGATCCACAAGCACGGCATTCCCAACCATTTCACGCAGGAAACGCTGGACGAAGCGCAGCTCGTCGCGAAGATGCCGCTCAGCCAGGACAAGCGTGAGGACCTGCGCCACCTGCCGATCGTCGCCATCGATCCATCCGATGCGCGCGACCATGACGACGCCATCTGGGCCGAGCCGGACGAGGAAGGCGGCTTTCGCGCCCTTGTCGCGATTGCCGACGTTTCTTTCTACGTACGACCGGGCGGCGATATCGACCGCGAGGCGCGCCGCCGCGGCAATTCGGTCTATTTCCCCGACCGCGTCGTGCCGATGCTGCCGGAAATTCTCTCCGCCGACGTGTGTTCCCTGCGTTCGGGCGAGGACCGTGCGGCCATGGCCTGCCACATGCGCATCGATGCAACGGGCAAGGTCGTCGAATGGCGCTTCACCCGCGCCATCGTGCGCATCGACGAGGTGATCGCCTACGAAGATGCGCAGGCGCGCATCGATGATGGCAGCGCCGCAGATAACCTCAAGCACTTGTGGGAATGCTGGAAGGCACTGGCCGAAGCGCGCCACAAACGCGACCCGCTCGAACTCGAGCTGCCCGAACGCCGGGTCAAGCTTGATGAGCAGGGCCGTATCACCGAGATCGCCGTGCGCGAGAGGCTGGATGCCCACCGCGTGGTCGAGGACTTCATGATCGCCGCCAACGTGGCTGCCGCCAAGGCGCTGGAGGCCAAGGTCGCCCCGGTGGTCTACCGCGTTCACGAAACGCCGAGCCGCGAAAAGCTCGTCGCGCTCAAGGATTACCTCGCAACGTTCGGCAAGAAACTGGCGCTGGGGCAGGTCATCACGCCGGGCCTGTTCAACCGCATGCTGAAGGACATCGCTGACGAGGCCGAAAAGGCCCTGATCATGGAAGCGGTCCTGCGCAGCCAGACGCAGGCTTATTACGGACCGCGCAACGAAGGTCACTTCGGCCTTGCTCTCGGGTCCTATGCACACTTCACTTCGCCGATCCGGCGCTATGCCGACCTGCTCGTCCATCGCGCACTGGTCGATGCCTACGGCCTAGAGCAGCCCAAGCCGCATGGCGATATCCCAGCGACCTCCGGCCTGTCCGAACGCGACCGGGACGACCTGGGCCGGATCAGCGACGCCATCTCCTCGGCCGAACGCCGCGCCATGGAAGCCGAGCGCGAAACGATCGACCGTTATGTTGCCGCATGGCTCTCCTCGCGCGTTGGCGACGTTTTCGATACGCGCATTACCGGTGTCCAGAAGTTCGGCTTCTTCGCGACGATCATCGGATTGGGCGGGGACGGGCTGGTGCCGGTATCGACGCTGGGCGACGAGCGCTTCGCCTACGACGAGAAATCGCAGGTGCTCGAAGGGGAACAGACCGGAACGAGCTATGCCATGGGCCAGATCCTGCGCCTGCGTCTGGCCGAGGCAAATCCGCTGACCGGCGCCCTCAAATTCGAGCTGGAAGAGGGCGGCTCAGGCCAGATCGAACAGCGCGGAAAGCCGATGCCGCTGAAAAAGCGTGGAAAACATTTCGTGGGGAAGCGCGGCCGTCCAGGCAACATTCGGCATCAGGGCCGAAACAAGCGCTGAGAAATCCGGTAGTCGGCGCCTCTAGCTGAGGCGTTCGATCGCCGCTTCGTCGAGCGTGCCGGGAACGACGAAGACCGGGCAGGTCATCTGCCCGATACCGGCCCCGGTGAAGTGCGCGACCAGTGGCCCCGGTCCGCCTTCCCTGGCCGCGCCGAGCACGAGTGCGGACACTTCTGGGTGCTCCTTCAGGTACTCGCGCACGACCTTGATGTCCTCGCCCATCCGCACCGCGATGACCGGCATCTTTGCGCCCTGCGAGAGCAGGTTGCCGGCGGCGGCCGTCACCAGCGTTTCGGCGCGCGCGCGGGCTTCTTCCTCGATGGTGGCCTGGACGCCGCCGAAGGCGTTGAAAGGTTGCGGCGGAACGAGGGCGAGAAGATGCAGCGCCCCGTCGGTTTTGGCCGCGCGCCGCGCCGCGAATTGCAGGGCGACAAGCGCCTCATCGGTTTCATCGACGATTACCAGATAGACCCGCATCTTTTACCCCTCTTTCCCGAACTTATCGGGCCATTCGAATGTCGGTGCAAGCCATCAGGAATTCGAATTAGCGTTGTGAAGATGCTTGTATGGACGCTGTAACTTGTCCAAGGAAAGATCGATCCAGAAATGACCTCCCCAGGATGAACAAGGGACTCAAACGCTTCCATGCCCATCGAGATCAAGATGCCCGCTCTATCCCCCACCATGGAAGAGGGGAAACTCGCCAAATGGTTGGTTAAGGAAGGTGATACCGTCAACTCGGGCGATATCATGGCCGAGATCGAGACGGACAAGGCGACAATGGAATTCGAAGCCGTCGACGAAGGGACTGTCGGCAAGATCCTCGTGCCCGAAGGCAGCGAGGGCGTGAAAGTCGGTACCGTGATCGCCATGCTTGCCGGCGAGGACGAAGACCTTTCGGCCGTCGAAGCCGCGCCGGCACCGTCCGCTCCCAAGCAGGAAGCTCCCGAGGCTGCTGAAGAAGCCAAGGCTGCGGCCCCGGCTCCTGCTGCCGCCAAGGCCAGCGCTGCGCCTGCCGCTTCGAAGGAAGGCCGCGTTCTGGCTTCGCCTCTTGCCCGACGTCTGGCCGATGCCAAGGGCGTCGATCTCGAGGCGCTGAGCGGTTCGGGCCCGAAGGGTCGCATCGTCAAGGCTGACGTCGAGGCCGCCAAGGCCGGAGCATCCAAGCCCAAGGCTGCCGCAGCGCCTGCGAGCGAGGCTGTCCTTGCTCCCACGGTCGAAATGGCCGACGAAACCCGCGCCCTGCTCGACGCCCGTGTGCCGCACAGCGTCGAAAAGCTCTCGGGCATGCGCAAGACTATTGCGCGCCGCCTGACCCAGTCGAAGCAGGAAGCACCGCACATCTACCTCTCGGTCGACATCGTGCTCGACAAGCTCATCGCCCTGCGCGGCGAGATCAACGAGATGCTCGGCAAGCGCGGCATCAAGGTCTCGGTCAACGACATGCTGGTCAAGGCTCTGGGCATGGCGCTGGTCGAAGTGCCCGAGTGCAACGTGACTTTCGCCGGCAACGAACTGATCAAGTACGAGCGCGCCGACATTTCGGTCGCCGTCTCGATCCCCGGCGGCCTCATCACTCCGATCGTGCCGGACGCCAATGGCAAGACCTTCTCCCAGATCGCGCAGGCGACCAAGGACCTGGGCGCGCGCGCCAAGGATGGAAAGCTCAAGCCGGAAGAGTATCAGGGCGGCACCGCGTCGATCTCGAACATGGGCATGATGGGAATCACCCAGTTCTCGGCCGTTATCAATCCTCCGCAGTCGACGATCCTCGCCATTGGGGCAGGTGAAAAGCGCCCCTGGGTCATGGCAGACGGTTCCCTGGGAGTTGCGACTGTCATGAATGCCACCGGTAGTTTCGATCACAGGGCCGTCGACGGCGCCGATGGCGCGCGCCTGATGGCGGCATTCAAGGCCTATGTCGAAAACCCGCTGAGCATGGTTGCCTGACACGATGGAAGCCCGGCGCGATCCGGTCATCCGCATCACGGCCATGCCGGCTGACGCCAACGCCTATGGAGATATCTTCGGTGGCTGGCTGATGAGCCTGATGGACATGGGTGCAGGCCTGATCGCGGCGCGGCACTCCCATGGCAGGGCCGTGACGGTGGCGATGGACGGGATGCAGTTTCACCTGCCGGTCAAGGTGGGTGACGAAGTCTCCGTCTATGGCGAGCTGCGCCGGGTGGGTCGATCCTCGATGACCATCGGGGTCGAAGCCTGGCGGCGTCACCGCCACGAGGAAGTAGAAGTAAAGGTTACCGAAGCCGTGTTCACCTTCGTTGCAGTGGACAACAGCGGCAAGCCCAGGACGATTGATCCGGGCCCAAATGACCAGGAGATTTGAAGCAGTGGCAGATTCTTACGACGTCATCGTTCTCGGTTCCGGCCCCGGTGGCTACGTCTCCGCGATCCGCTGCGCGCAGTTGGGTCTGAAGACGGCTATCGTCGAGCGCGAACTGCTGGGCGGCATCTGCCTCAATTGGGGCTGCATCCCGACCAAGGCGCTGCTGCGCTCGGCCGAAGTGTTCCACCAGATGAAGCACGCCAAGGCCTACGGTCTGGCGGCTGACAACATCACCGCCGATCTCGACGCGGTGGTCAAACGTTCGCGCGGAGTTGCCTCGCAGCTCAACAAGGGCGTGACGCACCTGATGAAGAAGAACAAGATCGCCGTCCACACCGGCACCGGCAAGGTCGTTGCCAAGGGCAAGCTGGCGGTGACGGACGCTGACGGCAAGACGACCGAACTGCAGGCCAAGCACATCATCGTCGCTACAGGCGCTCGGGCACGCGAGTTGCCGTTCGCCAAGGCCGACGGCAAGCGCATCTGGACCTACCGTCACGCGATGACGCCTTCGGAAATGCCGACCAAGTTGCTGGTCATGGGCTCTGGCGCCATCGGCATCGAATTCGCCAGCTTCTACAACGACATGGGCGCGGACGTGACCGTCGTCGAAATGCTCGACCGGATCGTGCCGGTTGAAGATGCCGATGTTTCCACCTTCCTCGAAAAGGCGCTGACCAAGCAGGGCATGACGATCATGACCGGCGCCGGCGTCGAGGCGATCACCGCCAGCGACAAGGGTGTGAAGGCCAAGATCAAGGGCAAGGATGGCAAGGTCGTCGAGCACGAGTTCAGCCATGTGATCTCGGCCGTTGGCATCGTGCCGAACACCGAGGAAATCGGTCTCGAAGGCGTGGGCGTGAAGCTCGATCGCGGTTTCATCCAGATCGACGGTTACGGCCGCACCGGCGTTGCCGGGATCTGGGCCATCGGCGACTGCACGCCCGGACCGTGGCTGGCTCACAAGGCGAGCCATGAAGGCGTCACCGCTGCCGAGGCGATTGCCAGGGAACTGGGCAACAAGGACGTCCATCCCCACCCGCTCGACCGCAACAACATCCCGGGCTGCACCTACTGCCACCCGCAGATCGCGTCCGTCGGGATGACCGAGGCCAAGGCCAAGGAAGCCGGTTACGAAGTGAAGGTCGGCAACTTCCCCTTCATCGGCAACGGCAAGGCGATTGCGCTGGGTGAGCCGGAAGGCTTCATCAAGACGGTATTCGACGCCAAGACCGGTGAACTGCTCGGTGCTCACATGATCGGCGCGGAAGTGACCGAGCTGATCCAGGGCTATGTCGTCGGCAAGACCCTCGAGACCACCGAGGCCGAACTGATGAACACCGTGTTCCCGCATCCGACGCTGTCGGAAATGATGCACGAGGCGACGCTGGCCGCTTACGGCCGCGCCCTCCACATCTGATCGCGATTCCGCGACCGGACAGGATTACAGGGAAGGGGCGGGTCCTGCGGGACGCGCCCCTTCCTCTTTGGGGCCGGGTCGTCCGGGGGTTCAGGCCGTCTGGTTGGACTGTACGATGTGCTCGAATACCGCGATGTGGAGCGGCGCGTCGAATTCGCAACCGATAGCCGAATCGCGCTCCCAACAGATACGCGCGGTCAGCAGTTGCATGCCGGGAATCCGGATGCGCAAGGGTAACTCCGGACGGGCCTCCGGAAACCATGCAATGCGAAAGCCGCCGGGAGAAAGGTCTTCTAGGCGTGCCATTTTCCAGGGCCGCGTGCCTTGCCGCACCTCGCACAGGATCGTGACGCCCACGCGCTTGGAACGCTGCGCGTGCGGCCGTTTCGAGCCGGTGATCCTTTCGTGGTGCAATGTGGTCTCCTGAGTTGGTAGAAACCATTAGATCTCAGGATGTTACCATCAGGTTAGCACCAATGCCGGTCGACACCCGGGTCGTGTTCAATATGCTGTAAGGCCATCCGGTCGTGCCTTGCGATAGGACTTGAGCCTCCTGGTACAAGTATCCGAAATCAGGTGAGAACCTTGGTCTTGACCGCTTCGCGGATAGCATCCGGTGCGCCTGCATCCTCGATCGTCGCCGGGGTTTCGAAACTTTCCCCGTTAACGATCTTGCGCAGGACATTGCGAAGGATCTTGCCCGACCGGGTCTTGGGCAACTGCGGCACCAGATAGGCGGTCTTGAGCGCAGCCACCGCGCCCAGTTCGGATCGCACCATGGCGATTACGCGCCCGGGGATGGTCTCGTCGTTCTCGGCGCCCGCTCGCGCCACCACGAATGCAATCGGGATCATTCCCTTGAGCGCGTCGTCCGCGCCAATCACCGCGCATTCTGCAACGCCTTCGACCGTCGCGACGATCTGTTCCATCTGGCCGGTTGAGAGGCGGTGTCCGGCCACGTTGATTATGTCATCCGTGCGGCCCATGATGTGGAGGAACCCTTCATCGTCGAAGTGCCCCGCATCGCCGGTTTCGTAATGGCCGGGGAAGGAAGCGAAGTTCTTCTCATAGCCTGCCTTGTTGTTCCACAGCGTCCGGAACGCGCAAGGCGCAAGCGGCTCGCGCATTGCAACGGCACCGCTCTGGCCATCCGGCACCGGGCGGCCCTCTTCGTCCAGGATGGCGAAGGCGTACCCGGGCACCGGAAAGCCGGCGCTGCCGCGTTTGCGTCGCGTATCACCGAGGCCGAAGCAACTGGCGATGGCGGGCGCGCCCAGCTCGGTCTGCCACCAGTGGTCGATGACCGGCAGGCCGGTATGTGTCTCGGCCCAGGCAATCGTTTCGGGATCGGCGCGTTCGCCGGCCAGGAAAATGGCCTGGAGAGTGCCGGTACCGATTTCCCGCAGGAACGTCGCATCGGGGTCTTCCTTGCGGATCGCCCGGATGGCGGTGGGTGCGGTGAAGAACGTCTTGACGTCATGACGCACGATCGTGCGCCAGAATGTGCCCGGATCTGGGGTGCCGACCGGCTTGCCCTCGAACAGCACGGTGGACGCGCCAACCAGCAGGGGGCCATAGACGATGTAGCTGTGGCCGACGACCCAGCCCACGTCTGAGGCTGCCCAGAAGACGTCTCCCGGGCCGATCGCGTAGATCGCCTCCATCGTCCAGGCGAGATTGACGGCATGACCGCCATTTTCGCGGACGACGCCCTTGGGGGTGCCGGTCGTGCCGGACGTATAGAGGATGTAGAGCGGGTCGTTCGATGCCACCGCAACGCAATCGGGGATCGCTTCTTCTGCTGTCGCAGCGCGTAATTCGGCCCAGTCGGAATCCCGGTCCCGGCGCAGTTCCGCGGTAAGGAGATCGCGCTGCAGGACGATCACGCGCTCGACCTTGTGCGTGGCGCTGGCCAGGGCCTCGTCGACCAAGGGTTTGTAGGCGATGATCCGCTTGCCTTCGATCCCGCACGATGCGGTCAACACGACCTTGGGCGTGGCGTCATCGATGCGCTTTGCCAGTTCGTGCGCGGCAAAACCGCCGAAGACCACCGAATGGATCGCCCCGAGGCGTGCGCAGGCTAGCATGGCGAAGGCCGTCTCGGGCACCATCGGCATGTAGATGACGACGCGGTCGCCCTTGGCGACGCCAAGGCTTGCAAGCATGGCAGCCACGCGTCCGACTTCGTCGAGAAGCTCGCCGAACGTCCAACTGCGGACCGCCCCGGTGACCGGGCTGTCGTAAATCAGGGCCGTGGCATCGCCGCGGCCTGCCGCCACATGCCGGTCGACGGCATTGTAACAGGTATTGAGCGAGCCCCCGGGAAACCACCCCTGTTCGGGATCGTAAGCGCGCGTCGGCTGCCTGTCCCAGTCGATCATTGCGGCCGCCTTCGTCCAGAAGGTCTCGGGATCGTCGATGCTGGCTTGCCAGGTTTGCCGGTAGGCTTCGCTCATTGGCCTCTCACTTGTTTTTCTGATGGTTATCTGAATGTCTTGGACAGGATTATCAGGCTCGGATCACCGTTGAACGGTTCGGGAACGAAGCCCTTTTCGCGTTCCAGTTCGATGGCTGCATGATTGGCCCTGTCCTCGATGGAAATGGCACGGCGGCAACCCCTTGCGGCGGCCTGATCTGCGAGGAAATCGAGCATGGCCCAGCCGATGCCCTTGCCGCGATGGCTGGCGCAGACCGAGATTGCGATTTCCGCCGTATCGAGCGGTCCGTCGCAGGCCATGAGGCCCGAGGCGACGATCTGTCCGCTCGCCAGGTTGCAGGCGATCCACGATTCCGTCCGGAAGTGATCCGGGTGCACCAGCGGTTCCAGCTGCTCGCGGCCGATATGGCGGGCACCGGACATGAACCGGAAACGGCGGTCCTCGTCGGTGACGCGCTCGAAGAAGGCGGCCAGTTCGGCTTCATCGGCTTCGGTTACGGGGCGGACTTCAAGTTCGATACCGGAACGGGTTTCAAGCTTTACGCAATCGTGGAGAGACATTGAGACAAACTCCGTCTGGAGGTGGGGGGCGGCAATCTCATATGTCGTCGGCGACGCCCGCACCTTGATCGAGAGCAATCTCGGCCAGGCGCGGGCGCTACTTTCATCGGATCAGTCGATATTCCGGCGGAACGTCTCCGGCAGGAAGAACAGTCCGATCAGCAGAGTCGCAACGGCGACCACCACAGGATACCACAGGCCGTAGTAGATATCGCCCGTCGCAGCGACCATCGCGAAGGCCGTGGTCGGAAGGAATCCGCCGAACCAGCCGTTGCCCAGGTGATAGGGCAGCGACATCGAGGTGTAGCGGATCCGGCTGGGGAACAGTTCCACCAGCATCGCGGCAATCGGGCCGTAGACCATGGTTACCAGCAGGACGAGGTAGAACAGGATTGCGACGACCGTGACCTTGTTCATCTGCTCCGGATCGGCCGCGGCAGGGTAGCCGGCTGCGGCAAGACCGGCCTTGAGCTGGTCCTGATAAGCGGTGATCGCGGCGGCGCGGTCTTCACCCTGCACCTCGGCCGGGTTGGGCGCGACCATCACGGTGTCGCCGATCGCGACCGAAGCCACCGTACCTGCAGGTGCAGCCTCGTTGGTGTAGTTGATGCCGCTCTTGGCAAGGAATGCCTTTGCAATATCGCAGCTCGAGGCATCGAACTTGTTCTTGCCGACCGGGTCGAACTGGAACGAGCACTCCGCATCGTGGGCCGTAACCACCACCGGTGCGTTAAGGCTTGCGGCGGCAAGGGCCGGGTTGGCGGCATTCGAAAGTGCGTGGAAGGCCGGGAAGTATGTCACCGCAGCCAGGGCGCACCCGCCCAGAATGATGTACTTGCGGCCGATCCGGTCCGAGAGCCAGCCGAAGAACACGAAGAACGGCGTGCCCAGCGCAAGGGCGATGGCGATCAGGTAGTTCGTGGTCGCGCCATCCACCTTAAGGATCTTTTCGAGGTAGAACATCGCGTAGAACTGGCCGGTGTACCAGACGACGGCCTGACCGGCGACGGCGCCGAACAGGGCGATGAGCACGAACTTGAGGTTGCCCCACTGACCGAAGGCTTCCTTGATCGGCGCCTTGGATGTGGTGCCTTCATCCTTCATCTTCTGGTAGACGGGGCTCTCGCTGAGCTGCAGTCGAATGTACATCGAGACGACGAGCAGGATTGCCGAAAGCAGGAACGGCACGCGCCAGCCCCAACCCGTGAAGCTTTCCTCGCCCATGCCGGTACGTACGCCCAGCACGATGAGAAGGGCGGCGAACAGTCCGAAAGTCGCCGTGATCTGGATGAAGCTGATCTGCCCCCTTCTGAGT
>NZ_CCBH010000123.1:0-300 GCF_001368935.1 Novosphingobium sp. KN65.2 | reverse complement strand
TTTGCAGGATCGGTTGGAAAATTCGTCTGCAAGCCGCTGGTCTTCTCCCGCTGATCTCGTGACTCGCATCATGATCGAGGAGGGCATGTTCGAGGACGCCTGGGCGACCGTGCGTGACCATGGGGCATCACGAGGCGTCAAGGAAGCCCTTGCCCTCGTGAGCGAGCGGACGCACCCGCAAAAGGCGCTTGCGGTCTATGCAGAGCGTGTCGAGGAACTCGTGAGTGCCGGCGACAAGCACGCGTATCGGCAGGCCGCGAGCTTGATTGAGCGTATTCGAACGCTGCATGGTAGTGCCGA
>NZ_CCBH010000122.1:0-4137 GCF_001368935.1 Novosphingobium sp. KN65.2 | reverse complement strand
CAGAAAAGGGGCCAGGCTCAAGGCAGTTTTACACTAACAAACCGCACGGACCACTCAGTGGGGGCCGGTCAATCGTTCAGCGCGACAGGAACGCGATCACGGTCGCGCTGTCGAGGAACGGGGCCATAAAGTCCTTGTCACCGGCGGCCTGAAATCAAGCCAGGACGAGCCCGTCATTCTCCAAAGGATCATCCCCGACGATGGAGGTGCTCGCCTTGCTCACAACGTTCAGGGCCCGGCCTGTTTTGCACGCCGCAGTTCGATTAGCTGACCGTCTGAACCTTGGGGGACGGAAATCGAAGCTTGAACGGCACGGAAAGGTCAAAATTGAGGGCGGTAACTAAATTCTTACGGTCACGGACACTTGCTTGACCTCGAAACGGCAGTTCGTAGGCTGACCCGCCTTTGCACATCGGCAATGACCATGGCGGAAATAGTTTGGAGGCCTCGAGGCACTGAATCGTCCAGCGCTCGGGTGCAGTTGTAGACGCGAGCCAAAGATTCTCATTCAACAACTGTTATGATTCGAAGCACATAGGCTTTCGAAAATTGCAGGTTCTAAATGAATATCGTATTATCCATGGCTGCAGATTTGCCAAGCATGTGCTCCATAAAAAAGAACTCGTTCCTATTGTCCTGGGCGGCACTGTCTCACACCCCGATAGATTTAAGAACTGGACACTAATTTAGGCCTACGAATTACGCCACATGAGCGCAGAAGCCACGGCTTTGCATTCCGAGAGGCACCCTTCCACAACTGATTTATCATTTGCTTTCGTAGGCGATATTCGCAGGGATTGTGAGACTGATCGCGGTACCGCCATTGGCGGAGACGGAGATGTTTAGAGAGCCTGACAGCCGGCCTGCCCGTTCGCGCATTCCAATGAGCCCGTAGTGTCCTTCCCGCCCTCCAGCGGCAAGGATCTCCAAAGGCATGCCAACGCCATCATCCTCTACAACCACCATCACGTGGGCCGTGCGGTATCGGACAAGCAGCACAATGCTGCCTGCCTTGGCGTGACGCGCCGCGTTGCTCAGAGCCTCGCGCACGATGCTCGCGATCTCTTCCGCGACAGGCGCGCACACCAGCCGCGGCGTGCCGAACGTCTCCAAGCGCCATTCGATCGAAGAAGGAAGCATGTCGTCAGCCAGCACGGAAAGTCGATCAGATAGTTCGACAGGGCGTAGATCCTGGCGGATCGAGTGGACTCGGTCTCGGCCTTCGATCAGCATGCTCTCGGCGCGGTCCAGCGCACTTTCCATCTCGAGGCGCGACCTTTCCCCCCGTGGCAACAGTTCGACTACGGTCTGAAAGCGCAACATCAGACCCTGGAAACCCTGCAACAATGTGTCATGCAATTCTCGGGCTATTCGCTCACGTTCCGCAAGTTGTGCCTCGACCCGGCTGCGCGCCCGCTCTGTAATGATAGAGAGTCGCCTTCGGTAAAGAAACCAGGCTAGTGCAAGTACTATGGCAGCGCAGACAAAGTAGAACCAGAGAGCCTGATAGAAGGCCGGTGCGATGATGAAGCGCAATTTCGCCCCCTCACTGTTCCAAATGCCGGCGTTGTTGGCGGCGACGACCTGGAACTCGTAGGGTCCCGGTCCCAAGTTGGTAAACAGCGCCTGTCGCTCCGGCCCCGCCTCGTACCAGCCCCCCTGACCGCCGATCAGCCTGTAACGGAAACGATTGGCAGTTGCATCGGTCAGGCTGAGCGCCGTGTATTGAATCTCGATGCGCCCTACGTTCGGAGTTAAATGCCGGGGTGCGCCCGACAGAGGGTATTTGGTGCCGTCGGCGCTCATCGACAGTATCGCGACGGGCGGCACGACGCGATTTCGGACAATACTGGACGGATCGACCCATGCAACGCCGCCGTCGGTAGCAAACCAAAGTGTCCCGCTGGAATCGCGCGCTATGTCGTTCGCTTCGAATATGTTGGACCTGCCGCGATAGTCGCTATCCTCGCCGATGCGCTGGAAAGGGACTGGTGTGCCGGGCTTACGAAATGCCTGCGCGAGCGCCTGAGTCTTGACCCGCACGATGCCGGAGCTACCGATCATCCAGATCCAGCCATCGGGCGTTCGAAGAATGCCCGTCATTCCGGCCAGAAAAGGATAGTCCCGCTCGGACAGCTGGAAAACCCTGTCCTTCGAAACCAGCGCCAGCCCTTTCTGCCCACCGACCAGCAATCCTTCGCGAACCTGAGCTAAAGTGGTGATGGAGCCAATCGCGAGCGATGCACTTGGCACAAGGATGCGTGTGCCGAGTGCCTTGAACTCAAGGAGCCCTACACGGCTACGTGCGGCAAAGAGCCCGCCCTTTGGGGCCTGCCTGAGCATGGTGATGGTCCCACCGGGTTTCCCGGCCTCGGTCAACAGACCATTTTCGACCCGGTAAAGACGGTCCATGCCGGTCCAGAAGTTACCTTCCGCATCCTGCGCGCAGGTCACCGACAAAGGCCCATTGACCTCTCTCACACGCTTCAACGCCCCATTGCCCTTAAGTTCAAGCAGGAAGGCTCCTTCGAGGCTAATCGCCAACATCCGGTCAGGACTTCCGCACAAAACACCTATGTTCTTTTTACTAAAGATCAGTCTAGCAACAGTATCGCCACGACCGATTCTATAGACGCCAGCCGGGCCAGCAAAGAACACGTGTGGCGAAGCCGGACCGCTGACAAACCCGGTGACTGGCGCTGGCGCATCTTTATCTAGCACCATTGTAGTCGGCGCAAAGCGGTCGAGGCCCGAAGCCGTCCCAACCCAGACATTACCTTCACGATCTTCCAGGACCGACAATGAGAGTTTCGCCGACATTCCAGTCGCTGTCTCGCCGACCAACTTCTCACCTGAATAACGGTAGCGAACCAACCCATCGTCCTGTCCGGTGACCCAGATTCCACTATCGCGATCGACCAGAATATGACGGGTTACGTAGGGCGTACCGAGATGCGCGAGTCTCGCCTGTACCCCTGTCCTATCCAACCTTCGCAAACCGCTGTCGTCAGCGAGCCAGACCACCCCATCGCGACCTTCGGCGAATGCTGCGAAACTCCCCACCGTTCCCATGTCGCGCTGAAAATACGATCCGCTCGGAGCAAGACGCAGAAGCGCGGGGGGCAGCGCCACGTAAACCGTCCCGTCGCTGACCGGGAGGACCGGCCCCATCAACCCGTCGACCAGACCATTCTTGCTATCGAAACGAGTCCAGTGCCCTGCTTGGTAGCGCGCAAGTTGCATCGCGCCGCGAGCCTCGCTCGCGATCCATATTGCGCCATCGCGCGCCTGGACGATGGAGGCCACTCCCCCTTGCGGCGGCCACGGGTTGGCTGCGCGAAGATGGCCGTTGCGATAGACAGCGATACCTCCGAAATCATAACCTACCCAGATTTCTCCATTGTTAGCGGCCAGCAGCGCGGTAACCTGGAGCGATCGTTTAGGATCGTCATGCTCGGGTACGATCCGATGGAAGCGGATCCCGTCGAAACGGTAAAGACCAGTCGAACTGCCTAGCCAGAGGAAGCCGTTCTTGGTCTGCGCCAGAGCACGGATGTTACCCGGTGCACCATCGCGCAAGGTCCAGGCGGTATGGTGCAACTGGTCGAGACTGCGATCAGAACTCAGGGCATTTCCGGGCCCAGACGCCAAGCAGAGGCCAAGTGCCACCAAAAAGAGCCGGCCCATGCAGGCTACAGCGCGACTTGCTGAAATCAACGATGCAATGTCCTGAATAAGCCTCGTTCGGCATTGGCCTAGCCGAACTCTATCGAGCCGAACTGGCGTGTTTGCAAGCCTCCTTGGGGGGTAAGCTTCGCCCCCCCATCGAGGCTTTACGACAATCCTGCGCAGCCATATCGTACTGGCATGTTTCATACGCTTCGTCCCCGTCGAGCCCACAGGGCACCCAAGCCATTCGACTCGGAGCTGGGCGGCCAAGCACAACTCATTCATGAGCATTTGGGCCCCGCGGGACAGAGCCCGAACTCCAATTCCGAATTGCCGGACGATCAAAAACGGGTTGGCCCGATAGACATGACCCGAATGCTTGCCCTTCTGTTCGAAGCACAAAAAGCGCTCCCAAACGAACCAGATCTAGCGAAGCTTCATCTCGACAATCGTAAACGCACGGTTGAG
>NZ_CCBH010000121.1:0-1167 GCF_001368935.1 Novosphingobium sp. KN65.2 | reverse complement strand
TGAAATGGGTGCGCAGCGAGATCGGGCCGATCGCGACGCCCGACGTGATCCAGTTTGCCCCCGGCCTGCCCAAGACCCGTTCGGGCAAGATCATGCGCCGCATCCTGCGCAAGATCGCGGAGGGCGAGGTGTCGCCCCAGGCGCTGGGGGACATATCGACGCTGGCCGAGCCGGCCATTGTGGAGGAATTGATCCGGAACCGGGCCCGGTGATGCTTTCGGCCCCTGGGTCTCATCGAAACCCGCGGCCTTGGCGGGTTCCGATCGTCTGGAAATCGCTCTAGCGGAAGACCGGCACGCTTCCCGATGCCGTCCTTGCAGGGCCCTCCTGCCTCAGCCGCTGGGCGATCTCCGCGATCCGCCCTTCGCCCTCCGCAAGGGCGGCGGCTGTCGTGTGCACCGAATAGGAACCGAGGTGAAGCGGATGGGGATGCGGCCGTGCGGACCCCAGGACGAAGATCGCGCCCGCATCGCCCGCCTGGAGCGTGATCGCCTCCTCTCCCGGCTCGAACAGCGCCATCTCGCCCTGCGCTATCGGGGCGGAGCCGGAAAGACCGCCCTTCGCTACCGCCGCCCAAGCGAGCGAATGGCCGGGGGGCGGTGCGTAGGTCCAGCTTTCCCCGGCTTGCAGGCGGACCAGCAGATAGGTGATCCCGTCAGGCGCGCGGACCGGGCTCTGCGCGCCCGCGTGTCGGCCCAGGATCACATAAGCGGGGCCGGCCATGGGCATATGGTCCGCCTCTATATATTGGCTGTCGACCGGTCCGTTCTCCAGTTCGGGCGGCAGGGCGATCCAGAGCTGGAAGCCCTGCATCAGCGCCGAGCGTCCGGCGGACAGTTCCTTCCCGTGCCAGACGCCGCCGCCCGCGCGCATCCATTCCACGCCGCCGAAGGCCAGCGTGCCGGTGCCCGCCTGCGGATCGTCATAGGTCACGTCCCCTTCGGTGAAGACGGTGACGGTCGCGATGCCCGAATGGGGATGCAGCGGCATGGCGGCGGAAAGCTGCCGCATGTCGCCTGCAAACAGGTCGAGGAACACGAAGGGCTTCAGATAGCGGCCCAGATCGGACGGGCTCATCAGCCGGACGATCGAACCATGTCCGCTGCCGCGCGTGCGATGAACGACCGGGCGGGGGGCCGCCGTGCCGGCCATCATTCCATGAAGGGT
>NZ_CCBH010000120.1:0-1872 GCF_001368935.1 Novosphingobium sp. KN65.2 | reverse complement strand
GAGGGAAGTAGGTCGCGGTAATGACGAAATAGCCCTCATACATGGTGCCGAGGGACTGGAATAATTCGCGCCTTTCCTGATCTATGGCGTCCGTCACCGGGTCAGGAAAATGCGACAGACCCGCAGCCGAGTAGGCGGCAGCAGGGCGGCGCGGCGCGTCAACGTGGATCATCCAGCCATTGCCCAGCCCGGCGAGAGCTTGGTTGATCCGAAAGCTGACCATATCGCGCTGGCGGTCGGTGGAGCTGGCGTTATCGTCGCCCTCATAAATCCACGCGGCCATGAACGAGCCGTTCTTGCCGACGATTACGCCATCATCGACCATCGCCCCATAGTTGAGCAGATCGGCAAGCCCTTCATCCTTGGAGCGATACCGGGCCAGCTTGCGTTCGGCCGCGTTGGCGAAGGACGCAAAGGCGAGGACCGCGAGCAGGGCCGCCCCGAAGATCGCTATGACGACAGCGATTGTCTGGATCATTTTTTCTTCCCCGGTTGCCGGTAGCGGCGGAATTGCAGGCGGCCGTTCTTGCGGAAGGGCGTGGAGTGAGCCGGGTAGTAGGGGCGATAGGTGCGGTGCCGCATGTAAACGAACCGCATCAGCGGGTCCGATTTCGCCATGAGACGACAGGCCCACACGCCTGCAAACCAGATCAGCAGGCCAGCGGCCCACGCCTTCAAGGAATTGATGGCCGGAACGATCAGCGCCATCGACGCTAGGCCCGTGAGCATGACCAGCTCGCGGTCCCCACCCAAAAACAGATTGTTGCGGACGCCAGAGCGGCGAATAGGCACTGATCGCAGAGCCATGTTGACCGGCCCTCCCCTTTAGCCTGCCAGCGCGGGCGAAGCGGTGCCGGTAATCACCGCACCGCCGCCCGTGATGGAGGACAGGACCGAGTTAGCGCCGACGAGCATCGAGGCGACGAGGACGATCAGCAACAGCGTTCGCACAAAGCCGTTGAGATCGCCGCCGAAGATCAGGACACCACCGGCAACGACGATGCCGACGAGGGCGAAGGTATAACCGACGGTGCCGGTCATCGACTGGCGCACCTTGGTCAGATAGGATTCGTAAGGCAGGCCGCCCGTGGTATCCGAGGCCCAAGCCGCGTGAGGCCAGAGCAGGAGCATGACGAGCGCCAGCCCCAGCATACCCCATATGAGCGCCTTACGGCGGGCGGCGGCGTCATTCCAAAACAACGTCATATGTCATGCTCCTTCACAGTTTGCGCAAAATGTATTTCCCATCCACGAAGCCCCCGACTTCCAGCAGGCTTTCAATGCGGCGACCCTCTGGCGTGCGCGCGATGTGGACGATCAAATGCACCGCATCACCAATCAGCGGCTCAATCGGCCGTGGTGAATCGGGGTGCATACTGATGAGCATTTGGAGCCTGCTAAGGCCCGCTTCGGCGTTGTTGGCGTGCAGCGTGGCCGCTCCGCCCTCGTGGCCGGTGTTCCACGCCATGAGCAGGTCGAGGGCTTCCGGGCCGCGCACCTCGCCCACTAGGATACGATCGGGCCGCATCCGCAGCGTGGTTTTGAGCAGCGCCGTCATGGTGATTTGCGGGGACGTGTGGAACTGGACGTAGTTTTCAGCGGCGCATTGAATCTCGCCGGTATCTTCAATGATTACGAGCCGTTCGGTCGGGTCCGCGTCCACCATCCCGTTGATAATGGCATTCACTAGCGTTGTTTTGCCGCTGCCGGTGCCGCCAATCACCAGAATGTTGCGGTGCGCGCGGATAGCCTCATGGATGAGGCTGCATTGCTCCGCCGTCATAATCCCGCCCTCCACATATTGTTCGAGGGTAAAGATCGCCACGGCGCGTTTTCGGATGGCGAAGGTCGGCGCGGGGCCGGCCGGGGGGG
>NZ_CCBH010000119.1:0-486 GCF_001368935.1 Novosphingobium sp. KN65.2 | reverse complement strand
TACCCCCCCGCCGCAAGCACATATTCGGGCCGGATGCCGTAGCGTGCCAGCGATTGAATATAGCTGGAATTGAGCTGCATCGAGCCAAGATCGGCGGTGTTATTGGTGTTCTGGACGCGCGCGCCGGGCCGACCGTTCTCTTGTTCCGCGACCGCCAGCATGACGTTCGCCGGAATGTTATAGCGCAGCGCCGCCGCGATCGAGCATTGCACCCGTTCTTCTATGACAACCGGAGGCAGATCAGCGGCCATGATTAGCTGTCCCCCCTTCTCTGGACGAAGGCCGCAACTTCATCCTCTGGCGTCTCCATGTCGCCCGCATCACGGGCGGCCGAAATGGTATCGCCCGCGAATTGCGCCGTGGGGGGTGGCGATGAATCGGACGAACTGGCGGGACTGCCCGCGCCGGTCGCGGGAGCGAGCGTTTCACTTCCCGACGATGCCGAGGCGGCCGACGCGCGGTTATTGGCCGCCAGTCGGCCCCCCC
>NZ_CCBH010000118.1:0-450 GCF_001368935.1 Novosphingobium sp. KN65.2 | reverse complement strand
AGAACGATTGCAAAGAATTAGGTTCAGATTGGGGGGATTGTCAGGACCGACGCAACTTAGCGTGGGCAGCCTTGTGCCATTGTGCTATCTGAAACGCTTGATGATCCGTGACGATAGCGGAAACGCGCTTATAACCGGGAGGAAGCCCCAGCTTTTTATCTTCTTTTGATAAGGTATCGGCTAGGCTGGCGTCCCAGCCATCGGTGCCGATAGGCGGCGGTTCCAGTAGCGCGACGAGCGGGACTTCCAGAGCATTTGCGATGGCGGCGATTGTTTCGAGCGACGGGTTTCCCTTACCGGCTGTAACGTCAGATACGAAGGACACAGACAGCCCCGCGTTCTCCGCGAGGTCTTTTTTCTTGAGCCGTCTTAAGGCCAAGAAGCGGTTAATGTTAATCGCGAGAACCTTCCGATACACAGGTTCGGTTTCTTTTTTCCGCCAGGGGGTTG
>NZ_CCBH010000117.1:0-2244 GCF_001368935.1 Novosphingobium sp. KN65.2 | reverse complement strand
GGGTCACAGCAAAAATATCCGGCATAGTTCTCCCAACGGGAGGCGATGCTGCGATGAAGAAGCTTGGAGATCTGATGATGATCCTGGATTTGCATCGCCAAGGCGTGAAGATCGCCGCGATTGCCCGGCAGGTTGGTATCGACCGCAAGACTGTCCGCAAATACATCGGCCGAGGCATCGAAGTGCCGACGTATGGCCCTCGGCAGCCGCGTGAACGTTTGCTTGATCCGCATGTTGAATACTTGCGGGCGCGGTTGGACGCCTATCCGGGGCTGAGCGCACAACGCCTTGCCCGCGAGATCAGTGAGCGCGGTTACACGGGGAGTTACAGCACGGTGCGCGATACGGTGCGTACGATGCGTCCCGTCGGCGGCGGCAGGGCTTATGCTGTCCGTTTCGAAACACCGCCGGGACAACAGGCTCAGGTGGACTTTGCACAATTCCGGGTCCGCTTTGCCGATGCGCCGGACCGTGTCCAGATCGTCTGGCTGTTTTCCATGGTCATGGGTTTCTCCCGGCTGATCTGGGGACGCTTCGCGCTACGCCAGACGATGCAGACAGTGCTGTCCTGTCACCGGGCGGCGTTCGAGGCCATTGGTGGCGTACCCCGCGAGATTCTCTATGACCGCATGAAGACGGCCGTCCTTGGCGAGGATGAGGATGGTCGCGTCATCTACAACCGCACACTTGCAGAATTTGCGCGACATTACGGTTACCTGCCAAAGGCATGCCGCGCTTATCGTCCAGAAACCAAGGGCAAAGTCGA
Source organism: Novosphingobium sp. KN65.2 (assembly GCF_001368935.1). Classification (NCBI taxonomy): domain Bacteria; kingdom Pseudomonadati; phylum Pseudomonadota; class Alphaproteobacteria; order Sphingomonadales; family Sphingomonadaceae; genus Novosphingobium; species Novosphingobium sp. KN65.2. Next base: position 1,478 of record NZ_CCBH010000117.1, on the reverse strand, counting down.
ACGGCCGTTTCGCTACATTCGCGAGGACTTCTTCCTTGGTGGCATCTTCCGTGATCTTGATGATCTGAACGCTCAGTTCGACCATTGGCTCTGCACTGTCGCCAATCCTCGCGTGCACGCCTCGACCGGGCGTGTCGTCAACGAGGCCTTCGCGGAGGAAATGCCGACGCTACAACTCTTGCCACTGATCCCATTCGGAGCTGTCCTCAAGCTTGAACGCAAGATCAGCCATGATGGCATGGTCAGCGTTGACGGCAATTATTACTCGGTTCCTGATGCAACCCGGCGGCGCATTGTCGATGTCCACAGCTTGGCTGACGAAATCCAGATCTTCGAAGACGATCGCCTTATTGCCCGCCATCCGCACCTGGAAGGTCGCCGGGAGCGTTCGTTGCTCGATGGGCACCGGCGTCGTTCTCGAAAGAAGGACGACTTACCACTTCCACACGGATTTACCGGTCAACAAGTAACCCGTCGTTCCCTCGATATTTACGCGGCTATCGGGGAGCAACTGGCAGCCGCAGGAGCAAGCGCATGAACTCGCTTCTTCCAGATCCCACCGCATCCCTGCTGGATCGCATCAAGAGCAGTATGGTCGGCCTCAAGATGCCGCGCGCGATTGAAGTGGTTGACGACTGCATCTCCCGTTTGGATCGTGGCGAAATCACCGCTCTCGAGGCCTTGGAGCAGCTGTTGCTCGAGGAACTGTCCTTCCGGGAAGAACGTCGCATCCGAACCGCCTTACGGATGGGCCGCCTCAACACCGTCAAAACCCTTGCCGGATATGACTTCTCCTTCCAGCCCTCGCTCGACAGGGCTCGCATCATGGCCCTTGCCGAACTGAACTTCGTCGCGCGCAGCGAAGTCGTTCACCTGCTTGGACCGCCCGGTACCGGCAAAAGCCACTTGGCCAGCGCCTTGGGCCTTGAGGCGGTCAAGGCGGGCAGGAGTGTCTCGTTCATAACGCTCGCCGACCTGATCGGCGCATTGGCCAAGGCCGAACGGGAAGGAACCCTGCGCGAAAGGATCCGCTTCTACTGTCGGCCTTCGCTCTTGATCGTGGACGAAATCGGCTACCTTCCCGTCATCCCCGGCGGCGGCAACTTGTTCTTCCAACTCGTCAATGCCCGCTACGAAAGGGGGGCAATGATCCTCACGTCAAACCGTGGCTTTGCCGAATGGGGCGAAATCTTCGGCAGCCCTGTCGTCGCCACCGCCTTGCTCGACCGCCTGCTGCACCACGCTATCGTCATCCAGATCGACGGCTCGAGCTATCGCCTGAGACGACATGCCGATCTGCTGCCCGAGCACATCCGGTCAAATGCACGGATTACGCCGCCCGCACCCGCCGAGCCCCGAAGGCGCGGTCGACCGCCAAAACAAGGAGACGCCGCGCTGACCAGAACCTGAAAAAACAAACCGCAAAGTGGGGAATTTTACTTTGTCACTTCCGGGGAAATTTACAGTGTCATTGACAC
>NZ_CCBH010000116.1:0-1461 GCF_001368935.1 Novosphingobium sp. KN65.2 | reverse complement strand
AAGTAATAGGCAAGATGAACGGTCGTTGAAGTTTTACCAACGCCGCCTTTCTGGTTCGCTATGACAAGTGTTTTCATCGTTTGGCGTCCAATCTTTCCACCGCCTCGCGCTGCCATTGCCGCACAAGGAAGGCTTTATGTTTCGGTAAAATCGCCGTCACACGCTCGAAACCTTCGGGAACCTCGCTATGCGCGTTCCAAATCCGGTTGACCGCCAGACAAACGGCATTGCGGGACACGCCTTCGCGCTTCGCCACGGCCGATTGGGCCTCGCCGTCCACCAGAACGGCGCGCGCCATGTCGAGCGGACGCGCCGCGATATTGAGCCGTCCAGCAGCTTGCTCAAAGGCCGACGCGCTCAAGCGTTTATCCATTGCGCCTGCCGCGATTCTTCTCGCGGTATAGCTTCGGCTCATAGACGCCAAGGAAGATGTAGAGGGCGATATAGACCGCATAATAGGCGAGGAACTGCCAACCGGCATGAACATCCGGCGTGTTCCAATACCAGAGCATCCGGCAGAACTGCCAGAAGACGACAAGCGGGATGATGAAGCGCGCGACGGTCCAGATCAGGACTCCGAACGTCCAGACGGCCGCAATGACGTAATCCACGCGGTTGCCCTCCCATGCGGGTGGAGGATTGGGAAGCCGCATGACCGCAAAACGTGCGGGCAGCGGGGGAATTTTCGCCTTCATCGGAATACTCCGGTTTCGACCTTGGCGGGTTGCCCGGTCACAACCGATATAATGACAGCATCCCGAACCGTGTCAAGCCCCCGTAAAGTCTGAACGGCAATAATTTTAGCCGCTAAAATCGTCGTTCTGGTGTTCCCAAATATTTCCCAAGCCCGCAGCCGCGCACAACAGCGCCCATGCCGAATAGGGAATCTGATCGTCGCCGCCCGTCCAGCGCCGAATAACGCGGGTATTGCTCAAGCCTAGAAACTTGGACGCGCTGCCCCCTGTCATGTCCGCTGCTTTGAGGACCGCCCTTACCTCATCCGGCGTCGGCTGCTGCCACCCCTGATCGGCGGGCAATAGGCAATCTGGCCGAACATCAATCATGCGCGCGTCTGTTCCTTCGCTGGCGTTGCTCCTCATGGCGGCCGAATGAGGAATATGCCCGATAGGCAGGGAAGGGAAGGGGGGCACGCTGCCCCCCTGTGGCGCTAGTCGAGCGCGGCACCGATCGGCCCCGCTTCCGAATGTTGGGCGGCATAGGCAGATGCCCACGCATAGAGCTGGGCAAATTGATCCTCGCCGTATTTTTCGTGCATATGCCCCAGCATGAACAGGGTGGCTATAAGGCCCGCCGCGTCGGCCGAAACGTCGCCAGAGAAGCCGTTGCCGTCCCATTCCAGACGATATTGGGGCTGATCGCCGGGGGCCATGTAGAACCCGCCGTTCGATAGGGTGTAGAAATGCCAATATGCGCCCGTGTAGTCGGCGGATAGCTTGGACA
>NZ_CCBH010000115.1:0-1907 GCF_001368935.1 Novosphingobium sp. KN65.2 | reverse complement strand
ACCTCCACCGGTTCGAGAAGCTTGGAAATGAAGCGCCTGGTCCGCATGTCTTCACGGTCGATACGGCTATGCCGTCGATGCTCAGACCAGCAGATGGCGGCTACCAAGGTGTAGAATGCCGCGACTACGGCGCCTGTGATAGCGAGGGCGGTCATGCTGCGGCTCCCGTCTGGCGAGCGCGGGCTACGATGGGCGACAGGTGCGATGCGCTGACTTCACCGCAGGTCGCCTCCTCGGCTTTGAGCGCCAACTCAGGCGGCCAATCCGTAGAATCCCGAAGCTGAGAAAGGCGGCTCTTGGAAACCCCCATCTCAGCGGCTAGCGTCGTGAGCGACATGGCGTCATCGCGCTTGAGGTACGTGTCCAGCGTCATACCCAACGGTTTAGACTATCTAAACGCATGCGGCAAGACTGTTTGTTTAGATTGGCGAAACGACAGCGAAACCACGCATTGGTATGATTGCGCCATGGCAGCGCCCCACCATGACTGGTATTTTAAGCATTGGCTTGAGCATCTCGGCGTAAAGCAGGCCGATATCGTAAAGGCGCTGGACTGGAATAAGTCCAAGGCCAGCCTGATGTTCAACGACAAGCAGCGCTATCATCGCGACGACATAAATCAGGTCGCGGACTACCTGCACATTGAGCCGTTCGAATTACTCTTGCCGCCTGAGAGGGCGATGGCCCTTCGTCAATATCGCGCCAGCGCTGAGCAAATCGTGACACTGGCTCATGATGTTGACGAAGCTGTGCAGAATGCGGGCGGGGGAAACATCACCAAAATGGGTAAGCGCACCGGCACCGATGGTTGAGCGCTAGTTGCTCTTCCCGCTGGGGGTGTCGAGATAGGTCTTTCCAGCCAGAGCAATTGCGCCGCCCACGAAACTGCTGAACAGAATGCTGTGAAGCTGCTGGATCTCTTCTGGCGACAACCAGCGACAGCGCTCTGGCAGCAGAATTTGGGCCACATATACGCCCGACATCGCCAGGAACATGAGCGCGCCGAGAATCAGCATGGTCGGGATGATCCACTTCACGGTCTTGTGAATCATCATCGTATTTTCATGACGAGCCTTGCTCAGCTCATCTTGCCGCGACCAGGCGCTTACCTCTGTATCTGCCGTAGAATCTGTTTCCCAACCCTCTAATTCGGGCGTGGGAATGTCAGGAAGTGGCGGCTCGTCAGTTTCCGGCATTCAGCAGGTCTGCGTAGTGCTGGCCGATCTGCGCATCGGGGATTTCTATCCCGTAAATGTCAGGCTGATATGCGCGATCCCATGGTGTGCCCTTCTTGTGCGTCAGGAAAGACAATTGCGCACCGGTCAGATGGCCATATTTTTCAAACACCGCTTCGATAAGCGCCTTGTCTTCCGGCCACATGCCCTCGGACTGGTCGCCACGGAAAAATGACGTGACCGGACTATCAACATGGCTTGAGCCATATCGTTTGAGGCGACGATACAGGCTGGGGATCACTGGGCCATAGCGCCACGCCTCGACCGGCTCATTGATCAAAGGGCGCCGTTCACGCCCAAGCGAAAATCCATGCGCGATGTAGGTGAGCTTATTGAGCTGCATCGGCGTCAGTTTTTTGTCCGCCTTGGCCGCCAAACCTATAATGTAGTTGGCGACAGTCACCGGATTGTAAGCCATCGGTCGCCTCCTTGCTTGAGATGGCCATATAGGGTGCGTCAGAGATTCGGTCAATTTCATCAGAATCTGCATCAAGCAATTCCCATTTTCCTACACGCGCATCTAGCGCCATGCTCGGCGCGGTGATTCGTCCATCGCCTGATAGCTCGAACGAAAGTTTAGATAGACGAAACTTTCTGCTTGCGCATCATGTTTAGCTAGTCTAAACAGTCTCCATCAAGCCGGTGAGCCGCAAGCGCCCCGGCGAAGATGGA
>NZ_CCBH010000114.1:0-5649 GCF_001368935.1 Novosphingobium sp. KN65.2 | reverse complement strand
ATCTTTGCAACAGAGCCCTCTCTCCATCAAAATGTCAGGTTGAAATCTATGATACGCAACGACATTCGTCAACAAATTCCGTTTAGTACCCTAATCTGACAGAAACCGCGGTAGCGCCCTGACGTCCGGTTAGGCTATACTCCAAGCTGACATCACAAAATCAAATCCCTCAAAGATGGCGTCAATTGCCTTGATGGGGTAAAAACTGGAGTGCTTCCAGGATGGGACATTCGGCAACGTCATCTCCAGTGCATCTGGCTAACGTGGTCGCCAGCGTCACCTCTATCTTCTGCAAATCTGCAATGCGGCGGCGGACATCTTCAAGGTGGAGTTCGGTTCTCGCCATAACCTCCGCGCAGGTTTGTGCACCGGTATCGGTGAGCGACAACAATGACCGTATCTCATCCATTGCATAGCCAAGGTCGCGCGCGCGCAGGATGAACTGCAACCTTTGCACCAGTTCCGGCGAATAGACGCGGTAGCCGTTGGAACTGCGAGGCGGCCCCGGCAGCAATCCCACCTTCTCGTAATAGCGGATGGTTTCGAGATTGCAGCCTGTTTTCCGGGCAAGCTGGGCACGCAAGATGCCGACCTGTTGCTCCATGAAAATACCTCTTGAGTCTGTAGTGGCTACAGAGCCTACACTGCGAATCACTCAGTTGGAACAAGGGATTCAAGCCATGGTCTCAACGCCGGAAGCGGGACAGCCAGCCCTCACCGAAAACCACGAGCCGAAGCAGGCAAACTGGGTTGCGGCGGGCGCATTGATCGGCGCGGGGCTCGCCTCGGCTTGCTGCGTCGTCCCGCTACTGTTGGTTATGCTCGGAATTTCCGGCGCGTGGATCGCCAACCTGACGGCGCTCGAACCTTACAAGCCCTATGTCGCAGGCGTAACGCTCGCGCTGCTCGGCTACGGCTTCTGGCATGTCTATTTCAAGCCGAAACCGCCCTGTGAAGACGGTTCCTACTGCGCTCGTCCACAATCGGCTTGGACCACCAAGGCGGTGCTGTGGCTGGGCCTTGCCGTCGCCATCCTGGCGCTCACCATCGACTGGTGGGCACCCTGGTTCTATTGAAAGGAAATACCCATGAAAAAGACAGTATGTATCGCTATGGCCGTGCTGGCTATGGCTGGCGGCGGGGTCGCCTATGCAGTTAGTGGCACGGCGCAAGATCGCCCCGCGGCTACCGCAACCGCTCAGAAGCAAACCACCTTTGCCATAGAGAACATGACCTGCGCCACCTGCCCGATCACCGTGAAGAAGGCGATGGAAGGCGTCGCCGGGGTAACGGCGGTCACGGTCGATTTCGCAGCCAAGACCGCGCGCGCAACCTATAACCCGCGCCGCACCAATGCTGCTGCGATTGCCGCTGCATCAACCAACGCGGGTTATCCGGCGCGCGCTATTCAAAACTGAGCGGGGCGCCGCCAGCGCCTCAAGAAAGCGATAAGCAATGAACGACTGTTGCAACCGCCCCGGGCAGGAAGGATTTGACGTGGCCGTCATCGGCGCGGGTTCTGCCGGGTTCTCCGCCGCGATCGCCGCTGCCGATCTGGGCGCGAAAGTGGCGCTCGTCGGTCACGGCACGATTGGCGGCACCTGTGTCAATGTTGGCTGCGTTCCTTCCAAGACGCTGATCCGCGCCGCCGAAGCGGTGCATGGTGGGCTTGCCGCCGCGCGCTTTCCCGGCCTTGGGGGCGCTGTCCAGATGGATGACTGGTCCGTATTGGCGGCGTCGAAGGACGATCTTGTCACGACGCTGCGCCAAAAAAAATATGTCGATCTGCTGCCCGCCTATGACGGTGTGAGCTATATCGAGGGCAAGGCACGCTTTGCCGATGGTGCGCTGATTGTCGGCGATGCGCCCATGAAGGTCGGCAAGGTCATATTGGCGATGGGTGCGCACGCCGCCGTGCCGCCGATTCCGGGGATGGACAGCGTGCCCTACCTAACCAGCACATCGGCGCTGGCGCTGGATCGCTTGCCCAAATCGCTGCTGGTGATCGGTGGCGGGGTGATCGGGGTAGAACTGGGACAGATGTTTTCGCGTCTGGGCGTTGATGTCACCATCTGCTGCCGAAGCCGCCTGCTCCCCGAAATGGACCCGGAAGTGAGTGCCGCGCTGAAAAACTATTTGGAAGCCGAGGGCGTGCGGGTTTGCGCAGGTGTCGGCTATCAGCGTATCGCCCAAACACAGAGCGGGGTCGAATTGACCTGCGAGGGGCATTGTGACACCGTCGCGGCGGAACAGGTGCTCATCGCCACCGGACGCCGACCCAATAGCGACGGGCTTGGGCTGGAGGAGCGCGGCATAGTGCTTGCCCGTAATGGTGGAATCGTCGTCGATGACCACCTCGAAACGTCGGTTCCAGGCATTTACGCGGCGGGCGATGTAACGGGACGGGACCAGTTCGTCTACATGGCCGCCTATGGCGCAAAACTGGCCGCGCGCAACGCGGTGACGGGCAACCAATACCGCTACGACAATTCCTCCATGCCATCCGTCGTCTTCACCGACCCGCAAGTCGCCAGCGCCGGCCTCACTGAAACGACAGCACGGGCGCAAGGCCTGGACATCAAGGTTTCGCTGCTCCCGCTCGATGCTGTGCCAAGGGCACTGGCAGCACGCGATACGCGGGGTCTCATCAAACTGATTGCCGACAAGGCGAACGACCGTTTGCTGGGCGGCCAGATCATGGCACCCGAAGGCGCGGATTCGATCCAGACACTGGTGCTGGCGATCAAACACGGCATGACCACCCTGGAATTGGGTGCAACGATATTTCCTTACCTGACCACTGTGGAAGGCCTCAAACTGGCGGCCCAAACGTTTGATAAGGATGTCGCCAAACTGTCTTGCTGCGCCGGGTGATTGCTCGGGGATCAACCGGCAACGAATGGCCTCCCTCCAGTGCAAGCCGCTTTGGTGTCAATTTTGTTATTCGCCTCAGCGGGAGAGCAAAATGGCACGACGCCGACTTCTGACCGGAGACGAGCGCCGGCGCCTGTTCGATCCTCCTGTCCAAGAAACCGCGATCATTGGGCATTATACCCTTTCTGCGGAAGATGTTGAATTGGTTGGGCGCCGCTATGGTCCAGCAAATCGCCTCGGTCTGGCTGCACAAATCGCTTTGATGCGACATCCCGGCTTTGGTCTGCAACCCGAGATCGGGCTTCCCGACGTCATTCTTCAGTACCTCGCGGCACAGTTATTCGTCGATCCTTCCTCCTTCTCTGCATATGGTCAGCGCGCGCAAACCCGTACCGCTCATGCCGATCTCGTGGCGCGTTATCTTGGCATACGCCCGTTTCGACGCGGCGACCTGGCACTTGCCCTGAATCTTGCCGCGCAAGCCGCCGAGTATACAGACAGAGGTGAACCGATTGTTCGCGCCCTCATGGTTGGCCTGAAGGGTGAGCGGTTCATTCTTCCGTCAGGCGACACACTGGAACGCGCCGGTCTTGCTGGCCGGGCACGCGCACGCAAAGCTGCCGCAGCCGCAATCGTCGAAGGCCTCAGCTCTGCTGAACTGACACGGCTAGACGAACTCGTAATCAACAACCCGGATTTCGGCATGACACCGCTGGCGTGGTTGCGTAATTTCGAAGAAGCCCCGACTGCGGCCAATATCAATGGCTTGCTTGAGCGCCTGCGCTATGTTCGCGGCATAGGTATCCACCCGGTAGTTGGGGGCGCCATTCCGGAATTCCGCTTTGCCCAATTTGTCCGCGAGGGCGGCGTGGCACCGGCATTCCTGCTTTCGGATTACAGCGTCAATCGCAGGCGGGCGACGTTGACGGCCGCAGTGATCGACCTTGAGGCCAGACTTGCCGATGCCGCGATCCAAATGTTTGACCGACTTATCGGCGGCATGTTCACGCGCGCGCGGCGTGGGCGCGAGCGTCGCTACCAAGATAGTATTCAGTCGGTGGGGCAACTCATGCGGCTGTTTGGCGCCACGATTACAGCACTTGATGAGGCTGTCCAGAATGGCGGCGATCCGCTCGAATTGATTGACGAAGCGGTGGGCTGGCACCGGCTTGTTGCGGCAAAGGCCCAAGTAGATGCCCTTGCTGATCTTGCCGGCGAGGACGCACTGGTAACGGCAACCGAGCGTTACGCCACGCTACGGCGTTTCAGCCCGGCATTTCTGGACGCCTTCACCTTCAAGGCGTCTGGAACAGGGACGGCACTGATCAAAGCCATCGATGTCATTCGCGATGCGAACACACGAAAGTCGCGCGACCTTCCCGATGGCGTTCCACTGCCATTCCCCAATCGGCAGTGGAAGCGTCTCATCACCGAAAGCGGCCGTATCGACCGCCGACGTTATGAAATTGCGATCATGGCAACCTTGCGTGATCGTTTGCGCGCCGGTGATGTATGGATCGAGGGAACCCGCAACTATCAGCGCTTCGATGCCTATTTGCTGGGTCGGCGCGACGCCGCCAAAGTGGCGGATGTGCTTCCGTTCGATTCAAATGCTGCATCCTACCTCGCTGACCGGGCACGAAATCTTGACTGGCGGCTGCGCCGATTTGCCAAGCAGTTGAAAACAAACAAGCTTGAGGGAGTGTCGCTCGAACGAGACCGGCTCAAGCTTCAGCAAATGCCGCCTGTCACCCCACCGGAAGCTGAAGCCCTCGATCGCAAGCTCGATACCCTGCTTCCCCGCGTGCGCATCACCGAGCTGCTGCTTGAAGTCGCCGAACGCACTGGTTTTTTGAACGCATTCCGTGACCTGCGCTCAGGCAAGGAGCACGACAACCCCAGCACGGTACTCGCCGCAATTCTGGCTGATGGCACCAACCTCGGGCTGGAGCGGATGGCCAATGCCAGCGAAGGCGTCAGCTATGCCCAACTCGCATGGACCCACAACTGGTATCTTTCACCCGAGAACTATCAGGCCGCGCTGGCCATGATCATCTCAGCCCATCACGAATTACCCTTCGCGCGGCATTGGGGCGCTGGCACCAGTTCGTCGTCCGATGGCCAGTTCTTCCGGTCGGGGCGGAGCCGTTCAGGGGCGGCGGACGTCAATGCCAAATATGGCGCCGAACCTGGCGTGAAAATCTATTCTCACCTTTCCGATCACTTCGCATCATTCGGATCACGGATCATGTCCGCGACGGCAGGTGAAGCGCCTTACGTGCTCGACGGGCTTGTCCTGGGCGCCGGCAACCTTCCGTTGCATGAGCACTATACCGATACCGGCGGCGCCACCGATCATGTTTTCGCACTCTGCCACCTACTCGGGTTCCGCTTCGCGCCACGGCTGCGCGATATTGGCGACCGCAAGCTGGGTTCGATCGCTGCGCCATCGACATACAAGGGCATCGAAAATCTGATGGGCCGCACCATCAAAACGGCAGCGATCGAGGCCGATTGGGATGACATCGTCAGGATTGTCGCCTCAATCAAGGATGGCACGGTGGCGCCGTCAGTAATCTTGCGAAAACTTGCCGCCTACAAACGCCAGAACAGGCTGGATTTTGCATTGGCTGAACTGGGCCGTATCGAGCGCACTTTGTTCACGCTCGATTGGCTTGAACAACCGGAACTGCGACGTGCCTGTCAGGCCGGTCTCAACAAAGGCGAGGCGAGGCACACGCTTGCCGCCGCCATCTAGGCCCAGTCGGCCCGAAG
>NZ_CCBH010000113.1:0-34149 GCF_001368935.1 Novosphingobium sp. KN65.2 | reverse complement strand
TCGGGGTGCTTGCCGAGCTCAAGATCCCCTTCAACCGCCGCGAGCAGTTCGCGCTCGAGAAGGTGCTGATCGACGAACTGCTCGGCTTCGGTCCGCTCGAGGAATTGCTCAACGATCCCGACGTCTCGGACATCATGGTCAACGGTCCGAACCAGACCTACATCGAAAAGAAAGGCAAGCTGCAGCTCGCCCAGACCAAGTTCCGAGACGAGCAGCACCTGTTCCAGATCGCCCAGCGCATCGTCAACCAGGTCGGGCGCCGCGTCGACCAGACCACGCCGCTGGCCGACGCCCGCCTCAAGGACGGCAGCCGCGTCAACGTCATCGTGCCGCCGCTCAGCCTGCGCGGCACTGCCATCTCGATCCGCAAGTTCTCCGAGAAGCCGATCACCATCGACATGCTCAAGGACTTCGGTTCGATGAGCGAGAAGATGGCCACCGCGCTCAAGATCGCCGGCGCCTGCCGCATGAACGTGGTCATCTCGGGCGGCACCGGCTCAGGCAAGACGACGATGCTCAATGCCCTGTCGAAGATGATCGACCCCGGCGAACGCGTGCTGACGATCGAGGACGCGGCCGAACTTCGCCTGCAGCAGCCCCACTGGCTGCCGCTCGAAACCCGACCGCCGAACCTTGAAGGTCAGGGCGCTATCACCATCGGCGATCTCGTCAAGAACGCCCTGCGTATGCGTCCGGACCGCATCATCCTGGGCGAAATTCGCGGCGCCGAGTGCTTCGACCTGCTCGCCGCCATGAACACCGGCCATGACGGCTCGATGTGTACGCTCCACGCGAACTCTCCGCGCGAGTGCCTTGGCCGTATGGAAAACATGATCCTGATGGGCGACATCAAGATCCCCAAGGAAGCCATCAGCCGCCAGATCGCCGAATCGGTCGACCTGATCGTACAGGTGAAGCGCCTTCGCGACGGTTCGCGCCGCACCACCAACATTACCGAAGTGATCGGCATGGAAGGCGACGTGATCGTCACCCAGGAACTCTTCAAGTTCGAGTACCTGGACGAGACCGAGGACGGCAAGATCCTCGGCGAATTCCGCGCCTCGGGCCTGCGCCCCTATACGCTGGAAAAGGCGCGCCAGTTCGGCTTCGACCAGGCCTATCTGGAAGCGTGCCTCTAACCGGTCGGAACGGACCTTCGAAACATTGAAGCGGCCTCGCTCTCCTGCAGGGCGGGGTCGTTTCGCATGCCCCTAGTTCACGCCGAGCCATGCCCTCCCGGAAATGCCGAGCAGCAGCACGGCCGCCAGCAGCGACCAGAAGAAGATCGTCGTCCACGGCATGAAACCGACGCTGTCGAGATTGCGCCGCTTCATCCGACGGCGGTCTCCGATCCACGCGACGAAGGCGAGGAGTGCAGCAAGCGCGCCTGCGGTTGCAAGAAAACGCATCGAATCATCCATGCCCTGCCCCTTGCCTCGCCGTGGCTGAGAGTTAAAGCGCTTATCCGTGCACCAAGCTGAGCGCCCCCTCCTGGCCATCGCGCTGCGACTGGCCGCCATGTCCATGCTCTCGACGATGTTCATGTTCATGAAGCTGCTCGGTGAGAACGGCGTTTCGATGCCCGAGACGATCTTCTGGCGGCAGGCCATGAGCGTTCCTCTCCTGCTCGGCTGGCTCTTTGCGACCGGACGCCTCCGGCTGCTCGCGACGCGACGATTGAAAGCCCATGCCACGAGATCGGTGATCGGGACGATGGGTCTTGTCTGCAACGTCGGCGCCGCCGTGCTGCTGCCGCTTCCGGTCGCCACCACTCTCGGGTTCACCGGCCCGCTGTTCGCAGTTCTGATCACTGCCCTTGTTTTGCACCAGACGGTCGGCAAGTGGCGCTGGACAGCTGTCGCACTGGGATTTGCCGGCGTCCTGATCATCGCCCAGCCCGGCAGCTCGGATATCCCGCCCATGGGTCTGGTGTTCGGCCTTGGTGCGGGAGTTGTCGTCGCCACCGTCAGCTTCCAGATCCGCGACCTTGCACGCACGGATGCCCCGATTGCCTGCGTGTTCTGGTTCGCGATGTTCGGCGCCCTGATCACGGCCGCGCTGCTGCCCTTCTACAGCCAGCCTCACGAGCCTCGCGTCTGGCTTCTGCTGGTGGGTACCGGCGCCGCCGGAACCTTGGCACAGACGCTGATGACGACTTCGCTACGCTACGGACAGGTCGCCACTGTCGTCGTCATGGATTACACATCACTCATCTGGTCGACGACCTGGGGCTGGCTGATCTTCGCCGATCTTCCGCCGACTGCGACCTGGCTGGGGGCGCCCGTCATCATCACGGCCGGGATCATCATCACTTGGCGCGAACACGTCCTGGCGCGCAACATTTCCGCGACATCTGCACTCGACGAAGGCTCCATCGAGCAGGCATCGGCAAGATCCCGGGGAACATGAGCGCCCACCGGGAGTTCCCTTGATCAACCCGGGCCCGGGATCGCTTGAATGCTGAAAGGGAATTACCGATGGTCAAGAAACTCGTTCTCGCACTTGCCGCAAGCGGCATCCTCTTCACTGCAACCGCCTGCAACACCGTAAAGGGCGCGGGCCGCGACATCGAATCGGTCGGCCAGGCCGGCGACGACGCGATCAATTGACGCCGATCGCTCCATGCACGCGCAGGGCCGCCCGCAAGTCGAGCGGTTCTGTCCGTGTGTTCACGATGACACGCGAGATCTTCCTTTCCGCAGCAGTACTGCCTAAATCCTGATTCAGCGGGTCCCGGACGACCGGAAGGCATGCCCGTTCAACAGGAAACAGAAATGATCAGGAAGCTCGTACTTACCCTTCTGGCTGGCACTGTCGTCCTTGGCGCAGCGGCCTGCAACACGGTTCGCGGTGTCGGCCAAGATCTCGAATCCGCCGCCAACACGGTCGACAAGGCCACCTGAGGCCTCAGGCCTCGACCGTCGCCTCGGGCGGTACAACGGCAGTATCGTGTCCTGGCCTGCGGCTCCACAACGAGGCCAGGAAACTGCCGATCAAAACATGCAGCACGGCGGAAATGGCCGCGGGGACAGGTGCAAGCGCGGCCTGCAACGGATTTGCGAACTGCCGCATGAAAGCAGGCGTCGAAGCCAGGCTCGCGCCCAGCCCGCTGTTCTGCATTCCCACTTCCACACTGATGGTTCGCGCGGACGCTTCGCTGAGGCCCAGCAGTCGGCTCAAGACATATCCAAGCCCGAACCCCGCCGCGTGCAGGGTAAAGACCGCGGCCAGCAGGATATTCGCATGGGCCTCGATCAGCGGCTTCGAGCGGGCGATGATGGCCGCCACGATCAGTACGACGAAAAGTACCGAAATGACCGGTGACACCGCGCTGGCCGCTTTCGTCACGCGCGGCAGGTAGCGGTTCATCAGGACCCCGACGATCACCGGCAACAGCACCACCGTCATCATGCCCCTGAACAGGTTCCAGCGGTCGATCTCGATGAAGACTCCGGCCAGCCAGCCCGTCAGCAACGGAGTCATGACAATGGCCACCAGTGTCGAGACCATCGTCATCGTCACCGACAGCGCCACGTTGGCCCGGGCGAGGTAACACACGACATTCGACGCGGTACCGCCCGGGCAGCAGGCCACGAGGATCAGCCCGACGGCAAGCCCCGCCTCCAATCCGAAGGCCCAGGCTACGGCGAAGCCGGCGAGCGGCATGATCGTGAACTGCAGGACGACCCCCGCAAGGACCTGCGACGGCATTGCCAGGACCCTGCGGAAGTCATCGAAGCTGAGGGTGATACCCATGCCCAGCATGATAACGCCGAGCATGACGCTGATCAGGGGCTGGCCGAAAGGCGCAAGACGCCCGTCGGCCACCCAGATGAAGTGATCGGGCATGAACCACGCCCAGGTTACGCCCAGCACGGTCCACAAGGCGAAAAGCCTCGTCACCCGATCCATCATCCGTCAAATCCCCCCGTCGGGCGGGTCAGCTCCCGCCAATCTCGCTTAGCGAGGGCTGTCCCGGCTCACCCGGTGCACCCTGCCACACGAGGACGGGCTTACGCGCTGCCTGCGTCTCGTCAAGACGGCGACGCGGTGCAAAGTGCGGTGCGGAGTGCAGGCTATCGTCGCCCGCCTTCGCCCGCTTAGCCAGACTGCGCAGCGAACCGATGAAGCGGTCGAGTCCGGCCTTGCTCTCGGTCTCGGTCGGCTCGACCAGCATCGCCCCCTTGACCACCAGCGGGAAATAGACCGTCATCGGGTGGAAACCCTCGTCGATCAGCCCCTTGGCGATGTCGAGCGTCGAGAAGCCATCGGCAAGGCCCGCATCACTGAACAGCGCCTCGTGCATGCAAGGGCCGCTCTTGGCGAACGGTGCCGGCAGCAGGTCCTCGCACGAACGCAGGACGTAGTTGGCGTTGAGCACCGCGTCCTCGGCAACCCGGCGCAGTCCATCGGCACCATGGCTGAGGATGTAAGTCAGCGCACGGGTGAACATGCCCATCTGGCCGTGGAAGGCGACCATTCGTCCGAAAGCGCGGCCATGGCCCTCGCCCCGGTTCTCTTCCTCGACGAGATGAATGCCCCCGTCAGGCCCACGGGTCACGAACGGCAGCGGCGCGAAGGGCGCCAGCGCTTCTGACAGGACGACCGGACCGGCACCCGGCCCCCCGCCACCGTGGGGCGTCGAGAAGGTCTTGTGCAGGTTGATGTGCATGGCATCGACGCCAAGGTCGCCCGGGCGCACCTTGCCGACGATCGCGTTGAAGTTCGCGCCGTCGCAATAGACATATCCGCCCGCCTCATGGACGGCATCGGCAATCGCCTTCATGTCCGGTTCGAACAGGCCGCAGGTGTTCGGGTTGGTGATCATCACCCCCGCCACGTTGGGTCCGAGCTTCGCCTTGAGCGCCTCGAGGTCGACGCGGCCGGCGGGCGTTGCAGGGATCGACTGTACCTTGAAACCGGCAAAAGCCGCCGTCGCCGGGTTGGTCCCGTGGGCGCTTTCCGGAACGAGCACGATGTCGCGCTTCTCACCGCGCGCGTCGAGCGCAGCGCGGATGCACAGCAGGCCGCACAGTTCGCCATGCGCACCGGCCTTGGGGCTCATCGCCACCGAAGCCATCCCGGTCAGCGTGATCAGCCAGTCGGCAAGCTGCTCGATCACTTCGAGCGCACCCTCGACCGACTTTTGCGGCTGCAGCGGGTGGACATCGGCAAAGCCCGGCAGGCGCGCCATCTTCTCGTTGAGGCGTGGGTTGTGCTTCATCGTGCACGAACCGAGCGGGAACGGCCCGAGGTCGATCGCGTAGTTCTGACGCGACAGACGCGTATAGTGCCGCACCGTTTCCGGCTCGGTGAGGCCGGGCAGGTCCGGTGCAGCCTTGCGCAGGAACTTAGACAGGCCCGCCGCGGGCGCGCGGTCGGGCGTATCGATATCGACGCCGCACTTGCCTTCCGCGCCCAGTTCGAAGCTCAGCGGCTCCTCGAGCATCAGCCCGTAATCGCCGCTGGAAGTTACGAATTTCTCCGAGGCTTCACCAGCCTCGCCCATGGTCGGACGCCAGCCCGCCGCGTTCACGCCGCTCATGCCGGCACTCCTTCCAGAACCGCTGCCAGTTCAATGGCAAGCGTCTCGATGTCTTCGTCGGTGGTCGCCTCGGTCGCCGCGACCAGCAGGCCCTTGTGCAGGTCTTCCTGGGCCGGGAACAGGCGGCCGAGAGAGACACCGCCCAACACCTTGCGGTCGGCCAGTTCGCGCAGCACTTCGCGCGCATCACCGGGCAGGACCAGCGTGACCTCGTTGAAATAGGCATCGTTGAGGAGCGAGACGCCGGGGATCTGCGTCAGGCGCTCGACCACTGCCTGCGTGCGGGCATGGTTCACGGCCGCCAACTGGGCCAGGCCACCGCCGCCAAGCAGGGTCAGGTGAATGCTGAAGGCCAGAGCGCAAAGCCCGGAATTCGTGCAGATATTGCTCGTCGCCTTCTCGCGGCGAATATGCTGTTCGCGGGTCGAAAGCGTCAGCACGAAACCGCGCTTGCCCTCGGCATCGACAGTCTCACCGCAGAGGCGGCCCGGCATCTGGCGCACGAATTTCTCGCGGCAGCCGAACAGGCCGAGGTAAGGTCCGCCGAACTGCAGACCGACGCCCAGCGACTGTCCTTCGCCCACGACGATGTCGGCGCCCAGATTGCCCGGCGCCTCGATCATGCCCAGCGCAACGGGCTCGGTCACGACGGCGATCACCAGCGCGCCCTTGGCATGGGCCGCTTCGGAAATCGCCGCGAGGTCCGGGACGCGGCCGAGGATATCGGGATACTGGACGACGACGCACGAGGTCTTGTCGTCGATCGCCGCGATCACCGCGGCATCGTCAGGCTCACCCTTGAGATCGCAGGGGAGCGAGGCGATCTCGTCCTCGGTGAACTTGGCCATGGTGCGCACCACTTCGCCGTAGTGCGGGTGCAGGCCACCGGAGAGGATCGCCCGATCCTTGCGGGTGATGCGCGCCGCCATCAGGATCGCTTCCCAGCACGCGGTCGAACCATCGTACATCGAGGCGTTGGCAATGTCGGTCCCGAACAGGCGCGCAACCTGGGTCTGGAACTCGAAGAGCACCTGCAACGTGCCTTGCGCGATTTCCGGCTGGTACGGCGTGTAGGCCGTCAGGAACTCACCGCGCTGGATGATGTGGTCGACCGAAGCCGGCACATGGTGGCGATAGGCCCCTGCCCCAAGGAAGAACGGCACCGAACCGGCGCTGAGGTTCTTGCCCGCCAGCGCGCTCATGTGCCGTTCCACGGCCATTTCGCTGGCATGCATGGGCAGCCCCTCGACCGGGCCGGAAAGCCGCGCCTCGGCGGGCACGTCGATGAAGAGATCGTCGACCGAGGCGGCGCCGATCACGTCCAGCATGGCGGCGCGATCGGCATCGGTCAGGGGCAGGTAGCGCAAGGGGCGTTACTCCGTACGATTCGATTGAGAATCAGAGGGTTTCGACAAATGCCTTGTACGCGGTCTCATCCATGAGACCTTCGAGCTCGGCAGGATCGGACAGGGTGATGCGGAACAGCCAGCCACCCTTCTCGGCATCGGTGTTGACCAGTTCCGGCTCATCGGCGAGCGCGGCATTGGCATCGGCAACAGTGCCCGAAACCGGCGTGTAGACGTCCGAGGCCGCCTTGACGGAATCGACGACCGAAACGGAATCGCCCTTGGCGACAGTGGCACCGGCGTCCGGCAGTTCGACGAAAGTGATGTCGCCGAGCTGGCCCTGCGCATAGTCGGTGATCCCGACCGTGCCGGTGTCGCCTTCGACTTCGATCCATTCGTGGTCTTCGGTAAAATAACGGGTCATCTGGGCAAGCTCCTCAGCGATGGTAGCGATGTTGGACGAAGGGCATCGGCACGACCTTGGCGTCGAGCCGCTTGCCGCGGATATCAATGGAAAGGGCCGTGCCGTCGGCGGCATGGGCCGCATCGACGTAAGCCATGGCGATCGGGTGCTGCAGCGAGGGCGAGAAGCCGCCCGACGTCACCACGCCGACCTCGGTATCGCCGGCAAGGACCTTGGCGCCTTCGCGGGCCGCCTGACGCCCATGGAGGGACAGACCGATGCGCTTGCGGGCAGTGCCTTGCGCCAGGTCGCGCTGGACGCGCTCGGCGCCGGGGAAGCCCCCTTCGCTGCGACGGCGCTTGTTGACGCCGAAGATCAGTCCGGCCTCGACCGCGCCGTGATCGGGCGACATGTCATGGCCGTAGAGTGGCAGCCCCGCTTCAAGCCGAAGCGAATCGCGCGCACCAAGGCCGATGGGCTTCACTTCCGGTTCGCCGCACAGCAGGTCCGCGACCTGCGCTGCTGCCTCGCCCGGAATGGATATCTCGAAGCCGTCCTCGCCGGTGTAGCCGGAACGGCTGATCCAGGCATCGACACCGCCCAGTGTGAAGCTTGCGCCCTTCATGAAGGTGAGCGCCGAAAGCGGCGTGTCGCCCCTGGCGTGCCGATCGAGCGCCGCGAAAGCCCTGGGTCCCTGCAACGCGAGGAGCGCGCTCTCGTCGAGGTGGTTGAGCGTCACTTCGTCGGGCAGCAGTTCGCGCAAGGAACCGATGTCGTCCCACTTGGTCGCACCGTTGACGACGAGATAGAAGCCGGTGTTCCAGCGGGTGACCATGAGGTCATCCAGAATGCCGCCTTCCTCGTCGAGCAGCAGCGAATAGCGCACCGAGCCGGTCTTGAGCGTCGAAAGGTCGATCGGCAGGGCCGCCTCGAGCGCCGCATCGAGATCGACCGGGGTATCTTCGGCGGGACAGATGTAGAGCTGACCCATGTGACTGACGTCGAACAGTCCGGCGCTCTCGCGGGTCCAGAGGTGTTCGGCCATGATGCCTTCGTACTGGACGGGCATCATGTAGCCGGCGAACTCGACCATGCGCCCACCCTGCGCGCGATGCCAGGCATCAAGCGGCAGCAGCAAGGGCTCGATCGGTTCGAGGTCCTGGTCGTCTTGGGGATTCACTAATTCGCTCAAGGCATAGCTCCGCACAGCAATGGCACACCGTTTTCAGGTGCCCCCTCTGTCACGGAAGCCTGAGAGCTTTGCCCCGGCACCCTTCAGCAGGGAATCCGGGCTTACACCTTCGGCGGCCACGCCCGAAACGGACGGGGCACTTTCCAGAGCGTCACTATCGACCGGCGCGGTCCTTTTGCCTGAGAGATTCCGGGGCGGTTGCTCCTTCGGCGCCTGCCATATCGATCCCTCTCAAGGGGCCGAATCGGCAGGTCTCTCCCGCGCTGTCAGCGACGCAACCACCCTTGAAAGAGGCTCAGGCGCAAGTCAACGCTCGTCACGCTGCGATGCAGTATTAATCCCCTGCCCGCCGCAGGACGCGCCGCATCGAGTCGAAATCGTGCACGAAGCGGCCCTGGGCCCTCTCCTGCACCAGCGCAAAGATCGTCCGCGCCACGGTCGCGGCACGTACCGAGCGGTATTTCCTCCACTTGCCGTGGAGCACCAGCATGTCGGCGATGGGGGCCAGCATCTGGCCAGCGCCTTCCAGCTTGCGCTTATCGGCCCGATGCCCGCGCAAGAGACCCGGCCTCAGGATATCGAGGCGGCGAAAGCCGAGCTTGCCCAGGTCTTCCTCGGTCTCGCCCTTGGTGCGCAGGTAGAAATTGCGGCTCGTCCGGTCGGCCCCGACGGAAGACACCGCGATCATGTGATCGATGCCGGCCGTGCGCGCAGCCTGCGCAACTTCGATGACGAGATCGTGGTCCACCGCCCGGAAAGCCGCCTGGCTTCCGGCGGCCTTGATCGTGGTGCCCAGCGCGCAGACGAGGACGTCGGCCCGGGCCGCGCCGATGAGGGCCGACCAATCTTCCGGCAATCCCACGAGAACTTCGGTGCGCGCGCCCAGAGGCAGCGGGAATTCGCGGCGGGCGACGCTGACGACGCGCATGTCGGAGCGCCCCACGCTCTCGTCCAGAACGGCCGTACCGATCAGCCCGCTCGCCCCGACCAGGCAGATGCGATGTGCCGGAAGCGAGGGCTCCTCGCCCCGCTTCAGCACATCGAACAGGTCAGACATTGCGCAGGCCCTCGGGCGTGCGCCCATAGATCTGCGCATGACAGGTGATCGCGTAACGGTCGGTCATGCCGGCGATGTAGTCGGCAATGTGACGGCTGCGCTCGGGCTCGTGCCGGGGCATCGTATCGATCCAGCTCTCCTCCATCAGCACCGGCTCCTGCGAATAGGCGGAGTAGAGCTCGGCCAGCACGGCGCGCGCGCGGCGAGCCGTCTCGATCTGCTCGGGATGGTAGTAAAGCTTGTCGTACATGAAGCGCTTGAAGGCACGCTCGGCCTCGGCCAGTCCCGGCGAAAAGGCGACGAGCGCCCGATCCGCGCCGCGCACTTCATCGACGCTGCCCACGCCGACAAGGCGCTGCTGCGTCTCTGCAATGAGGTCATTGACCATGAAGCCGATCTGGCTGCGGATCAGTTCCGCCAGTTGCCGCTCGCGCGGCACCCCGGGATAGCGCCGCTCGACTTCGGCCCAGTGCTCGGCCACGAAGGGATGCGCGAGCAGTTCGTCGAGATCGAGAAAGCCTGCCCGCAAGCCGTCGTCGATATCGTGATTGTCGTAGGCGATGTCGTCGGAAAGAGCGGCGACCTGCGCTTCCAGCGAGGCGTAAGTGCCAAGCTCCAGCCCGTAAGCGGCGTCCAGTTCGCGCAGGGCCCAGTTCGGTTCGGTCACGGGGCCATTGTGCTTGGCCAAGCCTTCGAGCGTCTCCCATGTCAGGTTCAGCCCGTCATGCTCGCAATAGGGACTGTCGATGCGCATCAGCGTGCGCAGGCAATGCGCGTTGTGATCGAAGCCCCCGGCCTTATGGAGCGCGCTGTCGAGCGCCTCTTCGCCGGCATGGCCGAATGGCGGGTGGCCGATGTCGTGCGCCAGCGCCAGCGCCTCGGTCAGGTCCTC
Organism: Novosphingobium sp. KN65.2; assembly: GCF_001368935.1. Lineage (NCBI taxonomy): Bacteria > Pseudomonadati > Pseudomonadota > Alphaproteobacteria > Sphingomonadales > Sphingomonadaceae > Novosphingobium > Novosphingobium sp. KN65.2. The sequence continues at coordinate 23,714 of NZ_CCBH010000113.1, read as the reverse complement.
GTCGAGCCCGAGCGTGCGGGCAATCACGCGCGCGATCTGCGCAACCTCGAGGCTGTGGGTCAGGCGAACCCGGTAATGATCGCCGTCCGGCGCGATGAAGACCTGCGTCTTGTAGCGCAGGCGGCGAAAGGCGATCGAATGGATGATCCGGTCGCGATCACGCTGGTATGCACTGCGTGGCCCGCGGGCCACGGCGTTCTCCATCGGAAATTCGCGTCCGCGCGAATGGGCGGGGTTCGAAGCATAGGGGGCAAGGGTCAAGCGCAGGTCTTTCCCGGATCGGCTGTCGGAACTGGATCGTCTGCGCCGCCCTAGCGAGCAATCCCCACCTTGCACAAGGCCGCCGAGGTCGTCGTGACCAAAATGACCTTCGTGTCGTCCACCTCGCGCACCGCCCGCAACCACGCGCCCGGGGTCGGCTTGTCACCTTCGAGCGCCTGCAGCTTCATCAATTGCACGAAGCTCAAGTGCCGTACCATGCGTTTGGCCATGCAGGTCGACACCCGGGCCGACATGCCCGCTTCGAGCAAGGCCCCGCGCACGCGCCAGCCTGCGTAGAGGTGAGCGGACACAACCAGAAGAGCCAGAAGGCCCACGAGCATCAGCGTCCGCTTCACCAATTTCATCATGACGGGATGACCTGGCCTAGAGCGCCTTGACGATCTCTTCGACCATCTTCTTCGCGTCGGCGAGCAGCATCATGGTCTGGTCCATGTAGAAAACGTCATTATCGACGCCCGCATAGCCCTGTCCGCCCATCGAGCGCTTGATGAAGAAAATCGTCTTGGCCTTGTCGACGTCGAACACCGGCATGCCGTAGATCGGCGAGGACTTGTCGGTCTTGGCCGCCGGGTTGACGACGTCGTTGGCGCCGATGATGAAGGCCACGTCGGCCTGCGCGAACTCGCTGTTGATGTCCTCGAGTTCGAAGACTTCATCGTAAGGCACGCTGGCTTCGGCAAGCAGCACGTTCATGTGACCGGGCATGCGCCCCGCGACCGGGTGGATCGCATACTTCACGTTGACGCCGTGTTCCTTGAGCAGGTCGCCCATCTCGCGCAGGGCATGCTGGGCCTGAGCCACGGCCATGCCGTAACCGGGGATGATGATGACGTTCTCGGCTTCCTTCATCAGGAAGGCCGCGTCCTCGGCCGAACCGCGCTTCCACGGGCGCTGCTCCTTGGTGCCGCCGTCGCCAGCGCCGCCAGCATCGGCGCCGAAGCCGCCGGCAATCACCGAGATGAAGCTACGGTTCATTGCCTTGCACATGATGTACGAGAGGATCGCACCCGAGGAACCGACGAGCGCGCCGGTGATGATCATCGCGGTGTTGTGCAGCGTGAAGCCCATCGCCGCCGCGGCCCAGCCCGAATACGAGTTGAGCATCGAGACGACGACCGGCATGTCCGCGCCGCCGATCGGGATAATCAGCAGGAAGCCAATCGCGAAAGACAGCGCAACGACGATCCAGAACAGCACATTTTCGCCCGGACCGGCCTGCCCCGAATTGGTGAACAGGCCCGTTAGCACGAGAATGAGGATCAAAGTGCCCAGGTTGATGACATGGCGTGCGGGCAGCATGATCGGTGCGCCCGACATGTTGCCGTTGAGCTTGGCAAAGGCGATCACCGAGCCGGAAAAGGTGATGGCGCCGATGGCAGCGCCCAGCGCCATTTCGACGCGGCTAACGGTCAGGATGTTGCCGTCAGCGCCGAGAATGCCGAAAGCGCCGGGATTGAGGAAGGCCGCCACAGCCACCAGCACGGCGGCCAGACCGACGAGCGAGTGGAATGCCGCAACGAGCTGCGGCATCGCCGTCATCTGGATGCGCCGGGCAATCACGAAGCCGACACCGCCGCCAATGACGATGGCGCCCACGATCTCGGGCAGGCTGGCGATCTCGTGCGTCATCAGCGTCGTGACGACGGCGATGAGCATGCCGAACATGCCGTAGCGATTGCCCTTGCGGGACGTCGCCGGAGAAGACAGGCCGCGAAGGGCGAGGATGAAGCAGACGCCCGCAACGAGGTAGGCGACGGCCACCCACGGGTTTACCGCATGGGTTTCCATTACTTGCTATCCCCCTTTACTGCCGGCTTGTCCTTCTTCTTGTACATGGCCAGCATGCGTTCGGTGACCGCGAAGCCGCCGAAGATGTTGACGCTGGCAAGGACGACCGCGCCCAGCCCAAGCCACTTGGCCAGCGGGCTTCCCGCGGCGGCGCTGGCGACGAGCGCACCGACGACGATCACGGAGGAAATGGCATTGGTCACCGCCATCAGCGGCGTGTGCAGGGCCGGCGTAACCGACCAGACGACGTAGTAGCCCACGAAGCAGGCCATTACGAAGATCGATAGGATCGAAATGAAGTCCATCGTCGTGACCCCCCTCAGGCCAGTAGGCGTGGATTGACGACCTTGCCACCCTGCGTCAGGCGGATTGCGTCACCGATTTCCTCGTCGAGCACGGGCCCTCCCTGCTCCTTGTCCCAGAAGGCAGAGAGGAAATTGAACAGGTTGCGGGCGTAGAGCGCCGAGGCGTCTGCGGCGAGATGGGCAGGCGTATTGGAATAGCCCATGATCTTCACGCCGTGCTTTTCGACGACCTGATCGGGCACCGAACCCTCGACGTTGCCACCCTGTGCGACCGCGAGGTCGAAGATGACGCTGCCCGGCTTCATCGTCGCGATCTGGACATCGGAAATCAGCCGCGGTGCAGCGCGTCCGGGAATGAGCGCAGTCGTGATGACGATGTCCTGCTTGGCGATATGGCTGGATACCAGTTCGGCCTGCGCCTTCTGGTATTCCTCCGACATCTCGGTCGCATAACCGCCAGCGCCTTCACCCTCGATCCCGGCGACATTCTCTACGAAGATCGGCTTGGCGCCCAGCGAGAGGATCTGTTCCCTGGTCGCGGCACGCACGTCGGTTGCCGAAACCTGCGCACCCAGGCGGCGTGCCGTGGCAATCGCCTGGAGTCCGGCAACGCCCACGCCCATGACGAAGACCTTGGCGGCGCTGACGGTGCCGGCCGCCGTCATCATCATCGGGAATGCGCGGCCATAGGTATCGGCAGCGGCGATCACCGCCTTGTAGCCCGACAGGTTCGACTGCGAGGACAGCACGTCCATCGACTGCGCACGGGTGATACGCGGCATGAATTCCATCGACAGCGCCTCCAGGCCCGCCGCCGCATAGGCATCGACGCGTTCGCGCTGACCGAACGGGTCCATGATCGCAACGACCCATGCCCCCGGCTTGACGCCGCTCAACGCTGCCGGATCGGGTCCCTGGACACCGAAGACGATGTCTGCGCCGGACAGCACTTCGGACGCCGCGCCGACTTGCGCCCCGGCGTTCCGGAATTCCTCATCGGAAAAACTGGCCACAGCGCCCGCACCGGCCTCGACGGCCACTTCGGCGCCGAGTGCCACGAGCTTTTTCACGGTCTCCGGCGATGCCGAAACGCGTGTCTCCCCCCTCGCGGTCTCTTTGAGGACCGCGATCCGCTGGCTCTGTGGCACAGTCAGATCAGGCGATCAGGCCGATGACGACCGCCACGACGGCGATGCAGATCCCGGTACCCCAGGTCGCCGCCTTGATGAAGCTGTTGTAGGTTTCCTGCGCGGCGCGCATGTCATTGCCCGAAGCCATGATTTCGTTCCCCAAGTAATGGTTTTTGTAATTGCTGACCAAGCTCTAGCTGCATGCTGCGCTGCACTCAAGCCCGAAGCAGGCCGACCTCTCACTTCTGCCAAGGCCACCACTGCGCCCCGGAATGAGACAGTTCAGGCTTAATCCCGTCTTTACCTGATTGCCCTAAGACTTTCGCAAGACACTGCAGAGGCTTGATACAAGGCGGGCAAATGGCGGATCTCGAACAGCGCCTACTCATGCTTATCGACGATGAGCCGGCGCAGAGCCGGTTGATCTCGGCCCTCGCCGGGCGCGAAGGCTGGCGCACGATCATCGTGCATGACGCGGAAACAGCAATTGCAACCCTGGGCACGCGCCAGGGCATGCAGCTATCGGCCATAATCCTCGATCAATGGGTGCCGGGCGACGATGCCTGCTCGTTGATTTCCGAGCTGAAGTCGCGCCGCCCCGCCCTGCCGATCCTGATGCTGACCGCCAGCACGTCCCCGCTTCTCGCCGTGGAAGCGATGCGCGCGGGTGCCGCCGACTATCTCGTCAAACCCGTTGCACCGGACCGGCTCATGCACGCACTGCGCTCGGCCACGACCCGGGAAACGCCGCGTGACGAACTGGCACCGCTAACGGAAAAGATGCCGTCGAGCCCCGATTTCGAATCGATGATCGGGGCCTCGCCCAACTTCCGCAAGGCACTGGCGGTGGCCGCCAAGGCCGCGCGCGGCCACGGGCATGTCCTGATCGAGGGCGAAAGCGGATCCGGCAAGGAACTGCTGATCCGTGCCATGCACGCGGCCAGCCCGCGCGCAAAGTTGCCGCTGCGCATCGTGAATATCGCCGGGCTTGCGGGAAACTCGGTGGAAACGGCCCTGTTCGGGCATGAGAAAGGCGCCTTTCCCGGCGCGTTCGACCGCCAGGTCGGCGCATTGCAGCATTGCGACGGAGCAACGCTGGCGATCGACGAGGTCGACCGGCTGCCGCTCTCCGTCCAGGAACGCCTGCTGGAATCGCTGCGCCGTCACGACGTTCGCCCGATCGGCGCGCATCACTCCTTCCGCATCGATGTGCGGGTTATCGCCGCCAGCAATCTGCCGTTGCAGGACCTTGTCAGCCAGGGACACTTCCTGCCCGAACTGCTCGAAGTCCTCTCGCCCACCAAGGTGGAACTGCCCCCGCTGCGCGAGCGGACCGGGGACATTCCCGCCCTCACCCGCTTCTTCCTCGCCCGCATCGGCGAGCAGCCGGGCCTGCGCGAGCTGGGCATCACCGATGGCGCCCTGTCGCTGCTGGCCGCCTACGACTGGCCGGGCAACGTCCGTCAGCTTCAGGCCGTGCTGTTCCGAGCCGCAGTTTTCTGCGACGGCGACGCGCTGACGTCGGAAGATTTTCCGCAGCTTCTCAACATACTGGGCACAGGTCCATCCACAGTCGCCGGGAACCCCATGCAGGAAAGCTCGGGGGTCATGCTCTACACGCCTGACGGCAACCTGCGACCGCTGGAAGACATCGAGGCCGACGTCATCCGCCTCGCGATCGGGCACTATCGCGGCCGCATGACCGAGGTCGCAAGGCGGCTCGGCATCGGACGGTCCACGCTCTACCGCAAGCTCAGCGAACTCGGCATCGACAACGCGGCCTGAGCAGGCCATATTCCGCGCCTGCGCAATCAAGGAGTTTCCCGACTTGGTCCAGTGACACCGCCCCGGCGGACTGTTCCCCAGCTACGCGGCATTCGTGCCGTGCGGACCATGTCATCTGAAGGAAATTCCATGCCCCGTTTCGAAGGCAAGACCGCGCTCATCACCGGCGCGGCATCCGGCATCGGCGCTGCTAGCGCCCGGCACCTCTGCACCCGGGGCCTGTCCCGTCTGATCCTAATCGACAAGGACGAGCAAGCCCTCGCCGCTTTCTCAGCCGATTGCGAGACAGTCCGGCATCATGGCGACGTCGCCAATCCCGCGTTGTGGACCAAGGTTACGGCAGGCCTCGACCGGCTGGACTGCGCCATCCTCAATGCCGGGCGGGCCGACAGCGCCCCGATCGTCGATCTCGATCTCGCGAACTGGCGCCAGGTTCTCTCGACCAATCTGGACGGCATGTTCCTGTCCCTGCAATGCGCGATGCGAGCGATGCAGGACGCGGGCGGCAGCATCGTCCTCACGGCATCGGTCAGCGGGATCAAGGCAGAGCCGGGAACCGCCGCCTATGGTGCGAGCAAGGCCGGCGTCATCCAGCTTGCGAAAGTAGCGGCCAAGGAAGGCGCCTCGAAAGGGATCAGGGTCAATGCCATGGCACCCGGCGGAGTCGATACGCCGATCTGGGACCAGGTGGCGATGTTCGACGACTTCGTGGAACAGCATGGCAGCCGCGAGGCCGCAATTGCCGCAATGGGAGAACTGGCGACCCCGCTGGGCCGTTTCGCACGCAGCGACGAGATCGCCGGGCAGATCGCGTTTCTCCTGTCGGACGCTGCCGCGACGATCACCGGGACGGTGCTGGTCAGCGACGGCGGGTACAGCCTCTAGGCTGGATCCGTTTCCTCGCTGGCAGGATCGCTCAGACCAGTTGCGAAAAATCGGTCAGCGCCGCATCGCGCAGGCCCCGCCAGACGCGCGCCGCCTGCACCGTCTCGCGCACGTCATGCACCCGCACGACCTGCACCCCGGCATCGAGCGCCTTGAGCGCCAACGTCAGGGATCCACCGAGGCGATCGTGTGCGGGTGCTTCGTTCGAAAGCGCGCCGATCATGCGCTTGCGGCTCGCGCCGACGAGCAGCGGTTGGCCGAGGCCATGGTACAGCGGCAGGGCATTCATCAGCGCGAGGTTCTCGGCCAGGGTCTTGCCGAAGCCGATACCCGGATCGAGCAGGATTTTCTCTGCCGCGATGCCTGCAGCAACCGCCTTGTCGCGGGATTCGCGAAGCCAGTCGAAGACATCGAGGACGACATCGGCATAATCACCGTTCGCGTGCAGGTCCTCACCGCTGCCGGGAGCATGCATCAGCACCACCGGCGCACCGGTGCTGGCGGCGAGGTCCAGACTGCGCGGATCGTAGCGCAGCGCCGAGACGTCATTGAAGACATGCGCGCCCGCCGCATGACTGGCTTCCCAAACCGCGGGCCGGCGAGTGTCCACGCTGATTGCGGCACCCATCGCCGACAGGCGCTCTACCATCGGCACCACGCGCCTGATCTCGTCGCCTTCCCATACCGCTGCCGCGCCGGGCCTAGTGGATTCTCCACCCACGTCGATGATCGCCGCGCCGGCCTCAAGCATGGCCGAGGCATGGTCCAAGGCGACCTGCGGCTTGTCCATGAACTCGCCGCCGTCGGAGAAACTGTCCGGCGTGATGTTGAGGATACCCATGACCTGCGGCTGATCCAGCCGGATCGTGCGCTGGCCGCACTGTAGCGGGGCATGCGCCTTGCGCAGGTTCGTCCACTGCGTCTCGGCCTGCGCACCAAGTTCGGTGGGGAGTGCGGCCAGGACGCCGGGCATCTCGGCTGCCGAGGCGCGTGCGCGCGACAAGACCTTGCCGTTTTCGCGCACGATGACCGCAAAGCGGCTGGCCCAGACCATCGAACCGCCCAGACGGATGGCCTCGCCTTCCTCGCTTTGCGGGTTGTCGGCAAGGGCGATGGGGCGGATGTAGAGTTGCTTGGTCATGCCGCCCCCTTAGCCACTTGCGGCGCCATGCTGAACACGTTTCAGCATGGCGATACAGTCAGAAGGATGTGGGGATCACGGCTCGGTGGCGAGCAGGTAGAGCTGGCGCAGCGAGTCCAGCGGCTTGACCTCGCCTTCATGCTCGAGGTGCCAGAATGTCCAGCCGTTGCACGAAGGTGCACCCTGAAGCTGGGCACCGGCGCCATGGATCGAACCGTTGACATCGCCTGCCACGAGCGAACCGTCCGCACGCACGGTGGCGGTGAAGCGGCGCTTCTTGTCGAAGATCTGCGTGCCCGGTGCGATCCAGCCGGTTTCGACCAGCGTGCCGAAGGCGACCTTGGGCGCGGTACGCTTGGACTGCATCGTCTTGAGCGCCGATTCGTCGAGTTCCAGCGCCATCTCGATGCGTTCCATCGCCGCGTCGCGATAGTCGGATTCACGCTCGCAACCGATCCAGTCACGGCCCAGGCGCTTGGCTACCGCGCCAGTGGTGCCGGTGCCGAAGAACGGGTCGAGCACGACATCGCCCTTGTTGGTCGTCGCCAGCATTACCCGGTAAAGCAGCGCTTCGGGCTTCTGCGTCGGGTGCACCTTGCGCCCCCCCTTCTTGAGACGCTCCTGCCCGCCGCAGATCGGCAGCACCCAGTCCGAACGCATCTGCAGTTCGTCGTTGAGCGTCTTCATCGCGCGATAGTTGAAGGTGTACTTCGACTTTTCGCCCATCGAAGCCCAGATCAGCGTCTCATGCGCGTTGGTGAAGCGGGTCCCCTTGAAGTTCGGCATCGGGTTCGCCTTGCGCCACACGATGTCGTTGAGAATCCAGAACCCCATGTCCTGCATGATCGCGCCAAGGCGGAAGATGTTGTGGTACGAACCGATCACCCACAGCGAGCCTTCGGGCTTGAGCACGCGGCGCGCCTCGGTCAGCCAGTCGCGGGTGAACTTGTCGTAGGCGGCGAAGCTGGAGAACTTATCCCAGTCATCCGTCACCGCGTCGACGTGGCTGCCGTCCGGCCGCGAGAGATCGCCGCCCAGTTGCAGGTTGTACGGCGGATCGGCGAAGACCATGTCGACCGAGGCATCGGGAATGGTGCGCATCGCCTCGATGCAGTCACCGGGGATGATCTGACCCAGCGGCAGCAATTCCTTCGGCGTCGGCGCAGGCGCGCGCGCACGAATTCTTTCCTTGACGAGTACCTGCCCCATGGCCGTTCCGATGTCCCTTGTGCAATTCAGCCGCAAATCAGCTGTGGAAAGGGCATAAACTGAGTCTTTCCGGACTCGCCGTCAAGTCGCGACTCGTGGGGAATCCTGCCGATTCAAGGCGCAGGGCAGGAGAACAAAACGAATCCGACACCGTATATTGAGTCTGCAAGACCCCTTGCGACTCAAGATGTGGTGCCTGCGACTCGCCGGATTCGTGGATAAAAAATTGTTACCTGCGGCCCGCTTGCAGGATGTATTCTCCCTGTCGAACCACTGGGAGGCGATCGACATGGCACTCAAGGTCATTGGCGCGGGACTGGGCCGCACCGGCACGATGTCACTCAAGCTCGCGCTGGAACATCTGGGCTTCGGGCCATGCTTCCACATGATCGAGATCTTTTCCGATGGACGCCACCAGATACCGCTGTGGATGAATGTCACGGCAGGCAAACCGGACTGGGACACCATCTTCGACGGGTTCGCCTCAACCGTCGATTACCCGACCTGCAGCTACTGGCGCGAATTGGCCGCCTACTATCCGCAGGCCAAGGTCATCCTCTCGACCCGCGATGCGGAAGACTGGTTCCGGTCGGTGTCCCGCACGATCTTCTCACCCGGCAACCGGGCCAAGTTCAGCGAGCCGCCTCTCGACAAAGCCCTGAAACCGGCCGTTTTCGGACCTTTCGGCGATCGCATCGACGACCACGATTTCATGGTCGGCTACTTCCGCGAATGGGAGGCTGAAGTAATCTCGGCGCTTCCGCCCGGACGCCTTCACATCCATCGGCTCGGCGATGGCTGGGATGGCCTGTGCCAGTTCCTCGAGGTACCCGTTCCGGACGAGCCCTATCCCGTAGTGAACACGAGCAAGGACCTGGACGAAAGCGGGCTGGTCCGCAAAGCGGATATGACACCCGAAGAAGCCGAAGCGGTTGCGCGCGGCTACGCCAGCGCGATGCGCACCAAGGCTTTTGGCCCTTCTTCCGCCTGAGGCACCTCTAGACCGGCATTTCCAGCTGGGCCACGGGCGCGAAGCTGCGGCGGTGATGGACGGTCGGCCCGTGCCGGCGCAGCGCCTCGAGATGTTGTGCGGTCCCATATCCCGCATTGCGCTCCCACCCATAATGGGGATGGACCACAGCCAGAGACCGCATGATCGCGTCGCGGTGCTCCTTGGCGATGATCGAGGCCGCGGAAATGCACGGCTCCAGCGCGTCGCCGCCCACGATCGCCCGGGCCTTCCAGCGCCATTCCTCGCGCCGACCATGCGGCGTCATGTTGCCGTCCACCAGCACTTCGTCCGGTTCCGCGCCGATCTTCTCGCAGAGCCCGGCCACTGCGCGGGTCATCGCCAGCATCGTCGCGCCGAAGATGTTGAGCCGGTCGATCTCTTCGACATCGACCACGCCGACGGCCCACTGGCACCGCCGTTTGATCACTTCCTCGAGTTGCAACCTTCTGGATTTCGAGAGCTTCTTGGAATCGTCGAGCCCTGGCGGTCGAGGCTTGCACAACAGGACCGCTCCGGCCACAACCGGACCGGCAAGCGGACCGCGACCGGCCTCGTCGACACCGAATACGATACCGCCACTGCGGACTGTTCCTGAGACCAACTTACTCACGCAGGTGCCCATGCTCATTCGAAACGTGCTTGCTACGCTATCCCTTCTCCCCCTTTCCCTCGCAAGCTGCGGCGCGGCTGCAACCGGGGATAAGGCACAGAGCAAGGGCCCCTTCACGATAGAGGAAATGGGGCAGTTCGAAGAGCCCTGGGCGATGGATTTCGACGAGGAAACCGGCGCGCTGCTGGTGACCGAAAAGGCCGGAACGATGCGTCTGCGCCTTGCCGACGGCCGGTTGGGAAGCGTCACCGGCCTGCCCAAGGTCGACTACGGCGGCCAGGGTGGATTCGGCGACGTGATCTTCGCGCCGGGACAGAGCGGTCCCACGCTCGATGGCCGGATCGTCTACCTGAGCTGGGTCGAGGCAGGCAAGGGCAACACCCGCGGCGCAGCCGTCGGCAAGGCACGCCTGTCCTGCCAGGAAGAAACCGCCTGTGCACTGGACGGCCTCAAGGTGATTTGGCGTCAGAGCATCAAGGTCACCGGCCGCGGCCATTTCTCCCACCGACTCGCCTTCTCGCCGGACGGGCAGCACCTCTTCGTCAGTTCGGGCGAGCGCCAGAAGCTGACCCCGGCACAGGACCTCGGCAACAACCTTGGTTCCATCGTGCGGCTCCTGCCTGACGGATCTCCCGCCCCCGGCAATCCCTGGGCAAACAAGCCCGCGCCGACCAACCAGATCTGGTCCTACGGGCACCGCAACGTGCTGGGCCTCGCCTTCGATCCGCAAGGGCGGCTGTGGGACCTTGAACACGGCCCGGCCGGCGGCGACGAATTGAACCTTGTGGAGCCGGGGCGCAACTACGGCTGGCCGCTCGTCTCAAACGGAGATCACTACGATGGCAGGCCGATCCCGCGCCATGAGACGCGGCCCGACCTCGCCGCGCCGGCAATCAGCTGGAACCCGGTCATCGCCCCCGGCGACTTCATCTTTTACACCGGCGAGGCCTTCCCGGCATGGCAGGGGCAGGCCCTGATCGCCGCCATGGTCGATCCCGGCATCGTCCGGGTCCGGATCGATGGCGACAAGGCGATCGAGGAAGCGCGCTACTCCTTCGAGAAGCGGATCCGCGAGATCGAGCAGGCTCCGGACGGCACGATCTGGCTGTTGGAGGACGGCGAACAGCGCAATTCTGGCAAATTGCTCAAACTGACGCCGGTCAGGGAGTGAATTGAATCGACAAACGCCCGCGTCGCTCCTATCGGCGCGCGCCATGTCCGATAGTGCCACCATCATTCCGCTCGACAATGTCGAACCCGCCCTCGTCGAGGCCCTGCTCGACCGCGCGTTCGAACCCGAGCGACACAAGCGCACTGCCTACAAGGTACGTGACGGGGTGGACTGGCTCCCGGCGCTCAGCTTCGCTGCACTCGATTCCAACGACATGCTGGTCGGTTCGATCCAGTGCTGGCCGGTCGCGCTGACCGACCCGGAAGGCCGTGCGCATCCGATGATCATGGTTGGCCCGGTAGCCGTGCTGCCCGAGCTGCAGAACATGGGCTACGGCAAGGCGCTGATGTCGGCGAGCATGGCATGCATCGACGGCCGCGCGCCGCTGCCGCAGGTCATGATCGGCGATCCGGAGTACTATGGTCGCTTCTGGGGCTTCTCCAACGAAGGCACCGGCGGCTGGGAACTGCCCGGACCGTTCGAACCGCGCCGCCTGCTGGTGCGCTGCGAGAATCCGGCGGTGCTTCCGGCAAAGGGCATGCTCGGCCCCTGGCTGCGCTGATCGATCCCCGGAACCGCGCCGACTGGACCTTGGCGCGAAAAGCCCTATCTGGCATCGCACGACGATGCCTTACGAACCGCCTCCCGAACTCTCCGGTCTATCGCTGGCCGAAGTTGCCGAACTGGTGGCAGCCCGCAAACTGCCGCCCGTCTCGCAATGGGAACCCGCGCATGTCGAAGACAGCCACATGCGCATCGCGGCGGACGGGCTATGGTATCACGAAGGCGGCGAGATCCGCCGTCCCGCCATGGTGCGCGCCTTCGCCTCGCTGCTGACGCGCGACGAAGACGGGCAGCACTGGCTCGTCACGCCCAGCCAGAAGCTGAGCATCGAGGTCGAGGATGCGGCCTTCATCGCCGTCGACCTCAAGCGCGAAGGCCGCGACATCGCCTTTCGCCTGAACACCGACGACCTGATCATCGCCGGCCCCGAACATCCCATCCGCAGCCACGGCGATCCCGATACGCCTGCGCTCTACCTTGCCGTGCGCAACGGCACCGAGGCCCGCCTCAACCGCAGCACTTACGCCCAGTTGGCCGAGATCGCGCTGGAGAACGACGAGCTGGCGGTGACGAGCGGCGGCGCGACCTTTTCGTTGACCCCGGCATGAGCGTGCTGTTCGAGGAGGTCTCGCGCCGCTTCGAGCGCGGCCACGTCGGAGAACCCTCGCGGCTGTGGAGCGATCCGCGCATCGCCAATATCGAGACGTTCAAACCCGCCGCGGTCCTGATCGCGATCACCGAGCGCAAGCGGCCGGGTATTCTCCTGCTGCATCGCCCCTCGACGATGCGGGCGCACCCCGGCCAGATCGCCTTTCCCGGCGGACGCATCGATCAGGGCGAAACGGCCATCGAGGCCGCGCTGCGCGAAGCCAACGAGGAACTGGGCATCGATCCGGCAAGAGTGCGCGTGGTCGGTATCAGCGATCTGTACCGCACCGGCAGCGGCTATGAGATCACGCCGGTGGTCGCCGTCGTGCCGCCGGACATGGATATCAGGCCCAACCCCGCCGAAGTGGCGCAATGGTTCGAGGCCCCTGTCGACTTCGTGCTAGATCCGGCCAACCAGCAGACGCGAACGGTCGAATTCGAGAACCGCGCGCACCAATTCGTCGAAATCATCTGGTCCGAGCGTGGCCAGGACCATCGCATCTGGGGCGTCACCGGTGCGATCCTTCACAATCTCTCTTGCAGGCTGAACTGGAATGACTGACCGCCTCGCCGCCGAATGGATGCGGCGTGCCGATATCGTGGAACTGGTCGAGGTGCTTGGCCGCGACAACGCCCGCTTCGTCGGCGGCGCGGTGCGCGACGAATTGCTGGGCCTGCCGGTGAAGGACATCGACATGGCAACGACACTTCGGCCTGAAGACGTCATCGCTCGGCTCGATGCCGCAGGCATTCGCAACGTGCCGACCGGCATCGAGCACGGCACCGTGACGGCAGTCCTGGCAGGCGGCCCGGTCGAGATCACGACCCTGCGCCATGACGTCAGCACCGACGGACGCCGCGCCACCGTGGCTTTCGCCAGCGAATGGCGTGACGATGCGGCGCGGCGCGACTTCACGATCAACGCCCTCTACGCCGATCCCCAAAGCGGCGAGATCTTCGACTTCTTCGAGGGCCTTCACGACCTGAGACAGCGCACCGTCCGCTTCATCGGCGATGCACGCCAGCGCATCCGCGAGGATCATCTGCGCATCCTGCGCTACTTCCGGTTCCAGGCCAGGTTCGGATCGCAACCTGCTGACCGGGAAGCGGAAGATGCCTGCGCCGAACTCGCAGCCACGCTCAAGGGCCTGTCGCGCGAACGGATCGGGATGGAGACGATGAACCTGCTCGGTCTGTCCGACCCGTCCCCGACCTTGCACCGCATGGCCGAACTGGGCGTCCTTGCCGTCATTCTGCCCGAGGCCGATCCCAAAGCCCTCGAGGCGCTTGTCGCGGCAGAGATGTGCCAGGCCATCGCACCCGATCCCCTGCGAAGACTGGCAGCGCTCCTGCCTGCGCAAGTGGCACTGGCCGAACAGGTGGCCTCGCGCTTTCGTCTCTCCGGCGTGCAGAAAAAGCGCCTGGCCACCGCAGCTGCACGGACGGAAGAACCGGGCACGCCGCGCGCCCTCGCCTATCGCCTCGGCATCGATGCAGCGCTCGACCGTCTTCTGATCGCCGGTGCCGATGCGTCATCGCTCGATGGCTGGGAGATCCCGCAGTTCCCGCTCAAGGGCGGTGAGATCGTTGCCAGAGGTGTCGGCGCCGGTCCCGAAGTCGCGCGCATCCTGCGCAGTGTGGAGGACCGCTGGATCGCCGAGGGTTTCCCCGACAGGGCCCGGGTCGATGCCCTGCTCGACGCGGAACTCGCCGACCGCGCCGCCTGACGCAATTCCCAAGTCTGGCCCGCCATCTCAGTCAGCGCCAGGCAAGCCGGGAAGTGGTATGATCCGCAAATGGAACTGTCCGCCTACATTTCGGACCTGACAGGCTACCTTGCCAGCCAGCCACTATTGGCGCTGGCCATGCTTGCGATCTTCATCGGGGTCGTGGGCGGCATGCTGCGTCGGTCCGCCCCGAAGCTTGGAGGCCTGCTGCGCGGTGTCAGCCATCTTGGCCTGGTGGCCGCCCTGCTCCTGACCATCGCGCAGGTCACCCGCTTCACCACCGATACCGACTTCGCCCTGCCCCAGTTCGGAATGCCGCGCCAGTCCGTGGAAGGGAACGAGACGCGCGTGCCGATCAGCGACGACGGGCACTTCTGGGTGACCGCCGAAGTGAACGGCGTGCCGCAGGACTTCCTCGTCGATACCGGCGCGACGATCACCGCGATCTCACCGCAGACTGCCGGGCTTTCCGGCGTGGACCCCAAACCGATCCGCCAGTCCATCGCGATGCGTACGGCCAACGGCGTGGTTCGCGCCGAAGTCGGCACGATCCGCGAATTCCGTTTCGGCAACATCGTCGCCCGCGATCTCGATACCGTGGTCGCCCCGGGCCTGGGCGATGCCAACGTGATCGGAATGAATTTCCTATCGCGCCTTGCCAGCTGGCGGGTCGTGGGCCGGACACTGATCCTCGTCCCGAACCATCCGCAACCGGCCTCGGGATCCTGACCGCAGCCGGTCCCCGACAGCGCCGGTGGCGCTCTCGGTTTACTGGAACTTGTTGTCGCGCGGGAAGCCGTTGGGCGGCAGACGTCCCGCCGCGCCGCGCGCAACCTTCCACATCACCATTTCCTTCTCGGTCCGCGTACGCCCCGTATCGCCGCCCATCGTCCAGGACAGGCCGTCCTCGAGCTTGAGCGTCGTCACGTCGGACATGCCGCCGTCGCGATAGCGCTGCAGCGTCACGCCCTGCCCCTTGGCGAGGACCGGCAGTTCCTCGAGGCTGAAGATCACCAGCTTGCGGTTCTCACCGACGACCGCGACATGGTCGTGCTCGGGCGGGATCTCCCGCACGACCGCCAGCTTCACCCCCGGCTTGGTCGACATCACCGCGCGGCCCTTGCGGGTTTCGGCCAGGATCTCGTCGGACTCTGCAGCAAAGCCGCGGCCGATGTTTGAGGCCAGCAGCAACTGCGCCTTGGGACGATGCGCGAAGGCGGCGACGATATGGGCATCGGCATCGATATCCACCATCGTGCGGATCGGTTCACCGAACCCGCGCGCGCCCGGCAGCTTGTCCGCGCCGAGCGTGTAGAAGCGACCGTTGTCGACCCCGATGAGGATCTTGTCGGTCGTCTGCGCATGGAAGGCGAAAGCTGGGCCGTCGCCCTCCTTGAACTTGAAGTCGCCATCCAGCGCAACATGGCCCTTGGCCGCACGGATCCAGCCGCGCTGCGAAAGGATCACCGTCACCGGCTCCTTCTCGATCATCGCGTCCATCGAGAATTCGACCGTCGGCCTGGCCTGCGCGATCGTGGTGCGGCGGCGACCCAGTACCGTGGTCTCGGCGTAGTCCTTGCGCAGCGTCGTCAGGTCGCGCTTGAGACGGGTGCGCTGGCGGGCCGGGCTGTCGAGCAGCTTCTGCAGGTCTTCCTGCTCCTTGAGCAGGTCGTCGCGTTCCTGCCGCAGCTCCATTTCCTCGAGCTTGCGCAGGCTGCGCAGGCGCATGTTGAGGATGGCTTCGGCCTGCCTGTCGGTCAGGTTGAATTCTGCCATCATCACCGGCTTGGGCTCGTCCTCGGTCCGGATGATCTCGATGATCCGGTCGAGGTTGAGATAGGCGATGATGTAGCCTTCGACGAGTTCGAGCCGCGAGGCGATCTTGTCGAGGCGGTGGCGGGTGCGACGCAGCAGGATGTCGATCTGGCTGTAGACCCACTCCTGCAGCAGCAGCTTGATGCCCATCACGCCCGGAGTTCGGTGCGAATCCAGCACGTTGAGATTGAGACTGAACTTCGATTCGAGGTCGGTGAGCCGGTAGAGGCTCTCCTTGAGCAGTTCGGGATCGACGTTCCGGCTCTTGGGCACGAAGACGATACGGATCTGCTCGTCGCTCTCGTCGCGGATGTCTTCGAGGATCGGCAGCTTCTTGTCGGCAATGAGCTGCGCGACCTGCTCGATCAGCTTGCCCTTGGCAAGCATGTAGGGGATCTCGCTGATGACGAGCTGCCACTGCCCGCTGCCCAGCTTTTCGATGCCCGTCTCTTCCCAGTTGCCGTCCCCGTCCTTGCCGGTCGAGAAGCGCCCGCGCATCCGGAAGGCCCCCTTGCCGGTCTCATAAGCGTGGGAAATCGCCTCTGGGCTATCGACCACGAGGCCCCCGGTCGCGAAGTCCGGACCATGGAACACTTCCATGAGCTGGGCATGTTCGGCATGGGGATTGTCGATCAGCAGCAGCGTGGCATCGATGATCTCGGCCACGTTGTGGCTCGGGATCGAGGTCGCCATGCCCACCGCGATACCGGTGGCCCCGTTGGCCAGCAGGTTCGGGAACAGGCCGGGGAATATCTCCGGCTCGCTCTCCTCGCCATTGTAGGTAGGGACGAAGTCGACCGTACCTTCGTCCAGCCCCGACATGAGCTGGATCGCCGTACGCGTCAGGCGCGCTTCGGTGTAGCGATAGGCCGCCGCGTTATCGCCGTCGATATTGCCGAAGTTGCCTTGCCCCTCAACCAGCGGGTAGCGCAGCGAGAAGTCCTGCGCGAGACGGACCATCGCGTCATAGACCGAGGCGTCGCCATGCGGGTGATACTTACCGATGACGTCGCCGACGACGCGGGCGGATTTCTTGTAGGCGCTCGCCGGATCGAGCTTGAGCTGCCGCATCGCCCAGAGCAGGCGACGGTGCACCGGCTTCAGACCGTCCCTGAGGTCAGGCAGCGAACGCGCTGTAATCGTGGACAGGGCGTAGACGAGATAACGCTCGGACAGAGCGGCGTCGAAAGGCGCATCGACGATGGCGTCGAAGGGATCGGATTCGTCTTCTGTCAAAGTCACCATGGTTTGCCAGCACTAGCAGTGCCGACCCGCGGTCCAAAGCCGCATTTCCCCGTTTTCCATAACTTGCCGCAAGGCTGCTCATTATCGTCGCCGCGCTGTGGTCATGTAGCCTTGCTCCAGGCTGGCAATCCAGGGGGCGGGGCGCCGGTCGAGCCCGATCACCGGACTGCCCCGCGAACGCGCCGAGCCGTTGGCGCTTCCCGGAACTGCGCCCGCTCCTCACCCGTTCTCCCTGCAACCCCTCAGCTCCAAGGAGATTCATCGATGACCAAAAAGGTCCTCATCATCGCCACCAACGGCTTCGAACAGTCGGAACTTCTCAAGCCGCGCGAGGCCCTTGAATCGGCAGGCATCGAAACGACTGTCGCCAGCCCGGAAACCGGTCAGATCAAAGGCTGGAACCACAAGGAATGGGGCGAAAGCGTGGATGTCGACATCGACATCGAGGACGTGCTCGCCAGCCAGTTCGACGCAATCGTCCTGCCCGGAGGACAGATGAACCCCGACAACCTGCGCATGAACCGCACGGTCGTCGATCTCGTGCGCACTTTCGTCGATGGCGGCAAGCCTGTGGCGGCGATATGCCATGGACCGTGGCTTCTGGCCGAGGCGGATTGCCTCGCCGGTCGCACCGTCACCAGTTGGCCCTCGATCCGCACCGACCTGTCGAATGCGGGCGCCACGGTCGTCGACAAGGAAGTGGTCGTGGACGGCAATCTCATCACCAGTCGCAAGCCGGACGACATCCCGGCCTTCTCCAGCGCGGTGATCGAAGCCGTCAACGCCATGGCCGAAGCGACCTGACGCGACCTGCCCGTTCGCGGATCAGCCGATCTGCATGTCGTGAGAAACGCCGGGAATGCGCAATTCGATACCGTCGAGCGCCTCGGTCAGTTCGATCTGGCATGACAGGCGGCTGGTCCGCGTCACGCCGGCGGCAAGATCGAGCATGTCCTCTTCATCGTTGGAAGCGGGCTCCAGCTTCTCGAACCATTCCGGCGCCACGATCACATGACAGGTGGAGCAGGCCATCTGCCCTTCGCAGGTCCCTTCCAGCGGCATCCCGGCCGCTTGCGCCACCTCGAGAAGGCATGCCCCTGCTTCGGCCTCAACCGTAAGCTTGTTTCCATCGGCAGTTACAAATCGAACGCTCAGCAATTCAGACTCCCTGCGCCGCCGCCGCGGCATCTATTTGTGCGCAGGCATCCTCCAATTCCCGGACCTCAGTATATCTCCCGAATCCGAGACGGATAGAGGCTTTGGCATCCCTGTCGACAAGTCCGATCCCTTTCAGGACGTGACTGGTCCGTCCGGAACCGCTGGCACAGGCCGATCCTGCCGAAAAAGCGACCTGGCGCAACTCGGACATTAGTCGGGTCACGTCGAGCCCGGGCAGGCGCAGGTTGAGGTTACCCAGCCATCGACTTTCTTCCGATCCATTGAGCGTCCAGCGGCCGAGTATCTCGCGGGCCCGCTTCCACAGGAGCGCGACATGGGCCTCGTCTTCCTCCATGCGCGCCAACGATAGGGCCGCAGCCGCCCCGAAACCGGCGCACAAGGCCGGACTGAGCGTGCCTGAACGCAATCCCTGTTCCTGCCCGCCACCGAGGATCAGCGGGGCGAGTTCCAGCCCGTCGCGGACCCAAAGCGCTCCGATGCCCTTGGGACCGTAGAGCTTGTGTGCGGACACGGCGATAATATCTGCATTGGCAGGCGGCGCGATCTTGCCCGCGCCCTGCACCGCATCGCACAGGAACAGCGCCCCGGCGGCATGGGCTGCATCGGCAAGCCGCCCCACCGGCTGAATCGTGCCGATCTCGTTGTTGACCTGCATGACCGCGACCAAGCCGATTCCTTGGCGGAGCGAAACCGCAGGATCGACCAACCCCTCTTCGTCGACAGGCAGGATAGTCGTGGCGGGATCGAGCGTCCGAGCCGCATCGAGCACTGCGGCATGTTCGATGGCCGAGACGGCAAGATGCCTGCGCCCCACACCGGCAAGCGCGAGGTTGAGCGCCTCGGTCGCGCCGGATGTGAAGACGACACGACCACCGGGCGGGAGAAGCGCGGCAACCTGATCGCGCGCGACTTCCACCGCCGCAGCGGCCGCCCGGCCCGGACGATGCGGGCTGTGCGGATTGGCGAAACCCATGGTGCCCGGCCCGCCAAGCCAGGGCATCATCGCCTCGCGCGCTTCGGGCGCGAGCGGCGTCGTCGCCTGATAGTCGAGGTAGATCATTCCACTGCCTGCTTTCCGGCGATCTCGCGCCATGCGTCGAGGAAACGGTCGATGTCCGCCTCCTGAGTTTCCCGTCCGATGCTCACACGGATGACCTCGGAAGCCGCCTTGTCGTCCAGCCCCATGGCTGAAAGCACGTGACTGGTACGCAGCGAGCCCGAGGAACAGGCGCTTCCAGCCGAAACCGCTATGCCCAACGCGTCAAAGCGAATGAGCTGCGCGGCCGAGGATTTGCCGGGCATGCGATACCCCCCGATCGTCGGACTGCGTTTCGCATCGGCCGCAATCACCTCGCCACCGGCGGCGACAATACCCGCTTCCAGCTTGCCGCGCAGCCGCGCCGCTTCGCCCATCCAGTCGCAACCGGCATCCAGAGCCGCCGTCATCGCCAGCACGCCCGGCAGGTTTTCCGTCCCCGCGCGATAGCCGCGCTCCTGCCCACCGACCGGTTCGAGCAGCGCCCAGTCGCGCACCAGCAGCGCGCCAATTCCAATCGGCCCGCCGAACTTGTGCGCCGCGAGAGCGATCAGGTCGGCATCGGGGAGCGAGAGTTTTCCCGCTGCTTGCGCGCAATCGGCGAGGAGGATGCCGCCGCTCTCGCGCAGTTTCACGGCTATCCCGTCGAGCGGCTGGATGACCCCGGTCTCGCTGTTCACCTGCTGAATCGCAACAAGGCCATCGCCACCGGCGAAATCCGCATCGACATGGCCCGAAGCGTCCACAGGCAAGCGCCGTGCATCACCGGCATGGCGCAGCACCGCTTCGTGTTCGACAGGAGAAACCGCGCGTAGCGGCTTCTTGCTGCGCCCGATCGCCAGCGCGAGCGCTTCGCTGGCACCCGAAGTGAACACCACTTCGCCCGTCCACCCCAGCAGTTGCGCGATTCTTGCGCGCGCCTCCTCCAAGGCGGCGCGCGCCGCGCGGCCTTGCCGATGGGGACTGGAAGGATTGGCCCAGATCGCCGCTCCTTCGAGCCAGGCATCGCGCGCGGCAGGCAGGAGCGGTGTGGTTGCCGCATGGTCTAGATAGAGTGGTTTGGTCGACATCGCTTGCAAAGTTGTTTTCAGAGCAAAGGTTTCTATATAGCGAACCTCATCTTTTCCACTCCCGCAGGTGGCAGGCGATCAGGATCGCCGCCGGTTGGCGGGAGTTTCAACAGGTCAGGTCCCGAACGCATATGCCCGCAGTCATCTTCCCCGGTCCCGAAGGTCGCCTCGAAGGCCGGTTCCAACCCGCGCCGCGCCCGCGTGCGCCGGTCGCGATGATCCTTCACCCGCACCCGCAGGCGGGCGGCACGATGAACGACCGCATCACGCAGCACCTGTACAAGACGTTCGTGGCCCGCGGCTTCGCGACCCTGCGCTTCAACTTCCGCGGCGTCGGCCGCAGCCAGGGCAGCTTCGACAACGGCATCGGAGAGCTTTCGGACGCAGCCGCCGCGCTCGACTGGGTGCAGTCGATCCACCCCGAAGCCTCGACCACCTGGATCGCGGGCACCAGCTTCGGCGCGCTGATCGGCATGCAACTGCTGATGCGCCGTCCGGAGATTCGCGGGTTCATCTCGATCGCTCCGCCGGCGAACATGTACGACTTCAGCTTCCTGGCGCCCTGCCCCGCCTCGGGCATCATCATTCAGGGCACCGCAGACACCGTGGTCACCCCGAATGCGGTACAGAAGCTGGTCGACAAGCTGCGCACGCAAAAACACATCACCATCCACCACGACGAGATTCCGCGCGCCAACCACTTCTTCGAGAACGAGATGGGCGACCTGATGCGCGCCGTCGACAACTACCTCGACATGCGCCTCGCGCCGGACTGCCCGATCAAGTAAGCGGGCATCGCCATGAAATTGCAAAGGCGTCGGATCATTCCGGCGCCTTTTGCTTGTCTGCCTGGGTGACGAGCGACTGGCCTTCGGAATTGGGCAATGTCCAGATCACGACATTGGCCGCCATGACTATGGCCAGGACCAGCATCAACATCGCCTGCTTGCGGAAGCCTCCGCGACGAAACAGTGCGACGGCGCCCAGCACGAGGGCGATGGCGGTCAGCACCAGAAGGGAAATCGCGATATCCATTCCACGCCCTCTAGCGCAGTGGGCATAGCCGCGCGAGGGCGTTTGACTTGTCAGATGGCCCCCGCCAACTTCCCGGCCATGACAAACACCCCCCCTGTTTTCAGCCACCCCCATGTTTCCAACCCGATGTCGCGCCGCTCGGCGCTGCATTTGCTCGCAGCAGGAACGGCGAGCCTTGCCCTTCCCGGCTGCGCCCGCTCGATAGCCGGAACGCCGCCGCCCCCTGCCCCTGCAACACCTGCAAGCCAGTCCGGAACTGCGCAGGCTTCGGCCCTGCTCGACAGGATCGCGTGGCGCCTGCTCGAACATGCGCCCGAAGCCGCGACCAGCCTTGGCGTCGACGAAGGCGAACATGCAGCACTGCGCTATCGCCTCGAAGACCGTTCCGCAGCAGGCAAGGCCAGGCTTGCCCGGACCTTGAGCGAAGACCTCGCCCGGGTCGAAGCCGTCGACACCGCCGAACTCGATCCTTCCACCCAGACCAGCCTTGCCGTCGTCAGAAGCGCCTACCGGACCGCGCTCGACGGTCTAGCCCAGCCTTATGGCGACGTCGCCGTCGGCGGCTGGCGCAACACGCCCTATGTCGTGATCCAGAACGTGGGCGCCTATCTCGACACGCCGCGCTTCCTCGACGCAGATCATACGATCAAGACCGAGGCCGATGCGCAAGCCTACGTCGCACGGCTCGGCCAGATGGACCAGCAGCTCGACGGCGAGCTGGACCGGATGAAGAACGCGGCAGCGCAGGGGCTTGTCCCGCCCGACTTCCTGCTTGACCGGGCCATTGCGCAGATGACCGGCACGATCGCAGACGCGCGCGACAACGGTGGTGGCCTCGTCCATTCGCTGGTCAGCCGCACCACGTCGATCCCGGGCAACTGGGAAGCGCGCGCGAGAGAGATCGTCGCAAAGCGGACCCTGCCTGCGCTCGAACGCCAACTTGCCGAACTCAAGCGCCAGCGGACAATCGCCAAGGGCGATCCGGGCATGCGCGAGCGACCGGGCGGCGAAGCCTTCTACGCTTGGGCACTAAGGGCGAGCACCACCACGCAGGTACCGCCTTCCGAAGTCCACCAGCGCGGACTGGAGGAACTGGCAGCGCTCCACGCGCGCATGGACCCGATCCTCAAGTCTCTCGGCTATAGCGACGGTTCGGTCGGCATGCGCATGGCGGCGCTGGGCAAGGACAAGCGCTTCATGTTCCCCGAAGGCGATCCCGGCCGCGCCGAAATCCTCTCCTTCATTAGCAAGCGGATCGACTGGATCCGCGCACAGATGCCGCGCGCCTTCCGCGAAGTCGTGGCGGGCAATGTCGAGGTACGCCGCCTGCCGCTCGCTGAGGAACCGGGCGCGCCGACGGCCTATGGCGGTGCGGGTTCGATCGACGGATCGGTACCCGGCAAGATGTGGATCAACTTGCGCACTACCGACCTGCACCGCAAGTACGACCTGCCCACGCTCGTCCACCATGAGGCGATTCCGGGCCACGTCTGGCAGGGTGAATACGCCAACCGCCTGCCGCTGATCCGCTCGATCCTGGCGTTCAATGCCTATTCGGAAGGCTGGGCGCTATACGGAGAGCAACTGGCCGACGAACTGGGCGCCTATGACGACGATCCGGTCGGTCGCCTCGGCTACCTGCAGTCCATCGCCTTTCGCGCCTGTCGCATGGTCGTCGATACCGGGCTGCACACCAAGGGCTGGACTCGTGAGCAGGCCGTGCGCTTCTTCATGGAGAAGAACGGCAACAAGCGCGAGGAAGTGGTCAACGAAGTCGACCGCTACTGCTCATGGCCGGGTCAGGCCTGCGGATACAAGATGGGCCACAGCGAGATCAACCGGCAGCGTGAACGCGCCATCGCCGCGCTCGGCAATGGCTACGACCTGCGGGACTTCGACCAGGCCGTCGTCGATGGCGGCAATGTTCCGCTCGACGTGCTGGCGGACAATATCGAACACTACATTGCGCGAATGAAATCCGCCTGACTTCGGCTTCCGGACGCGCGGCTTCCCCTTCGAGGAACCGCACGTCCGGGAGTGGCAGGGGGGGGGCCCTTCTTTTTTCCCCAGAAAACTT
>NZ_CCBH010000112.1:0-349 GCF_001368935.1 Novosphingobium sp. KN65.2 | reverse complement strand
GATTTGATGGGCGTTGCAACACCATCGGATAAAGGGTAGATTGCTTAGTTGCGGCACCTGCCAAGCGTAAAGGCCAAGTGGTGCGGAGGTGGCAGTCGGTGTAGCTACAGCGGCGATTGAGCCGGGCGAACCGAAGCCTGAAAGCGGGAGCCGGTACAGATCACCCCGCAGCAAATAGGAAAGGTCCAGACGGGTGTTATAGATCCCGACCTCGTAAGGATTATCGGATAGCTCGCGGCGCTGCTTCCGATTGACCCATGCGCCGTTACTCGGGGCTGGCATCCGTTGCGACAATCCAAGCCAGTTTGACGCTACCCGTCCTACCGGGTTAACCCACAGTCAAGGCCGC
>NZ_CCBH010000111.1:0-628 GCF_001368935.1 Novosphingobium sp. KN65.2 | reverse complement strand
TTCCTGATGTGGAATAAGGCCGGTGGGCGTGAGGTTCGCGGCCTGACGAACCGGCGGAAGGCAGAGCGCGAGCTTTGCCTGAGGGGCCTGTAATGTGGTTCTCCATCCTCACAGGGGCGATATGGGGCTATCTCAAACGCGCCCTGGACATTGTGGCCCGCTACCCATGGCAATGCGCTCTAGCGGCCTCCCTGTGCCTTTGCTGGGTGCAATGGCGGGGTAAGCAGGAAGCCCTGCAGGATCTGGCGACCGTCAAGCACGCGCGTGAGCAGGACCGGATCGAATGGCAGCGTCAGGCGGAAGTCGCCAAGGCCGAGCAGGAGCGCGTCAACGACGAGAACGAACAGCAACAGGCTGAACTGGCAAGGAGGGCCGACAATGCAGAACTGGAAGCCGGAGAGCTTCGCCGGAAAGTTGATCGTCTTCGGGCTGCTTCTGACCGTTTCGCTGATGCTCGCGGGATGCGGGGTGGTGGTGCTCACCCGACCTGAGTACGAAGAAGCCGTCGCCAACAGCATTCGGCTCGAGCGGGTGCGACAGTGGGGGCAATCCCTGATTACCGAGGGGTTGGCTGTTCCGGTGGCTGAGTTCGGCCTTTCGACGCCACAGCGGCCTTGACTGTGGGTTA
>NZ_CCBH010000110.1:0-718 GCF_001368935.1 Novosphingobium sp. KN65.2 | reverse complement strand
GATTTTTGCAACAGAGCCCTACACCGCGCCGACGGCGCTGCGTTCGCTGATGAAGGAGGGGGACGAACATGTGACCCGCACCAGCCGCGCCTCGCTGCGGCTGATGGGCACGGTGGGGGAGCCGATCAATCCCGAAGCCTGGCGCTGGTATCATGAGGTGGTGGGCGAGGGGCGCTGCCCCATTGTCGATACCTGGTGGCAGACGGAGACGGGCGGCCACATGATCACGCCGCTGCCGGGCGCGACGGACCTGAAGCCGGGCGCGGCGACCAAGCCCTTTTTCGGGGTCGAGCCCTTGCTGGTCGACGGCAATGGCGTCGCCGTGGAGGGCGAGGGGGAAGGCAATCTCTGCATCGCGCGGAGCTGGCCGGGGCAGGCGCGGACCGTGTGGGGCGATCATGAGCGCTTCTTCCAGACCTATTTCACCACCTATCCGGGCCTGTACTTCACCGGCGACGGCTGCCGGCGCGACGCGGACGGGGACTATTGGATCACGGGGCGCGTCGACGACGTGATCAACGTGTCGGGCCATCGCATGGGCACGGCGGAGGTGGAAAGCGCGCTGGTGCTGCACGAGGCGGTGGCGGAGGCGGCGGTGGTGGGCTTCCCGCACGACATAAAGGGACAGGGCATCTACGCCTATGTGACGCTGAACAGCGGCGAGGAAGCGACCGACGAACTGCGTCAGGCGCTGGTGAAATGGGTGCGCAGCGAGATC
>NZ_CCBH010000109.1:0-1245 GCF_001368935.1 Novosphingobium sp. KN65.2 | reverse complement strand
CGAACGCGCGGCGACCAGACGCTTGTCAGCTTCGAACGTCGTCGAACTCGAAAGCCTGGACGGGTTGATCCGAGCGCTTCGGAGTCTCAAAATTCACTTGCTTTCCGACCTGCCAGGCTCGTGATATTCGGGGCCTGCCGGCTGAAAGTCGGCCTTGCGCGCGAGCGGTGTAAAGCCCGGCACGCCAGATCGCCGTTCCTCGCCCTGGTGCTCGCCAAGGAACTGATGCGCCTGTGTGAGGCACACGGCTTCCAGCCCGAAGGCAGCCGCTGCTCAATGACCTCGACCGCCTACAGCAGGTGTCCATCGAAAAGGCCGGCAGGAGCATCACCACCCTCACTCATGTCGCCGGACAAGTTGGCAGTGCCTTCCAGGCCGCAGGCATTGCCCTTCCAGCTGGAACTCGCACTTCATAGCGGACTACCAGAGCCCGCCTTCAAAGCCCCAAATGTAGTGCAAACAAACTTTTGCGCACTCATAACCTATTGAACAACACATCTTATTTTTAGAGCACTGTTGAACTTGGGCCATGTTTGTCGAGACTTACCGGCATAGCGGCGAATGGCGAGAGATCGGGCATTTGATCGCCGAAAATAACGATCCGCCGGGCAATATGAACCGTTACAAGAAGGCCCGACGCACAGCCGGGCCGAGTTGGGATTCGCAGTTCAAAGTGCAAAGGTAGCAGGGCGCTGTGCCTTTGCGTGACTGCCGGGCGACTATGGAGCGTAGTGTCTGAACCCAGGCTTGCTCGACATGGCGACTCAAATCCTGTCGAACTGGACAATTCTCTCGCGCCGATCCGCAGATGCCCGGTAGCCTGCCGCTTGCCAGGACTTGGGCTGACCATGGCGCGCTCGATTGGTGTCGTCATTTGCCCACCAGCGATCGTCATCAAATGCCGCGAGCGGCAGGCCGCCAACGATTGCGGCAATCTGCGCAAAGCTCATCGAGAGGTGATCCTTGCCCGATTGCTCAAGAAAGTCCTTGAGGAAATCGTATTGCGACATGCCGCTCTCCAAATCCGAGAGGCTGGATCATCTTGCAACACTATCGACCAAAACAAAAGGGTATCAGGCACCCGATTGCTTCGTGGGTTATTGTCGGCCTGCCTTGGCGATCGCATCGGCAATCATGGCGGCCAGTGCTTCTTCGGCCCTTTCGCGCGCCGACGCATCGCTGCCGGCAAGATCCTTGCGAATCCACTCGGGCGCACGCTCGACAACGCCCAGAATTGTTTCGCTG
>NZ_CCBH010000108.1:0-523 GCF_001368935.1 Novosphingobium sp. KN65.2 | reverse complement strand
ATGAGTGCAATCATCTCCGATTGTGGCCGCTACCGTTACCGCCTGGAGCGTGACGGGCCGGGCGAGGGCGCGACGGCCATCATCATGGTGAACCCGTCCACCGCCGATGCTGAGCAGGACGATGCGACGATTCGAAAGCTGCGCGGATTCGGTGAGCGCCACCGGTGGGGCAGGCTGATCGTCGGGAACCTGTTCGCATATCGCGCAACAGACGTTCGCCAGCTTGGCAAGGTCCGTGATCCCATAGGCCCGGAGAATGATAACCATCTCATCCGCATCCTTGCGGAATGCCATCAGGTGGTCTGCGCGTGGGGGCCAATCGCCAAGCAACCAAAGTACCAGCGCAACCGCTTCATAAACGTCCTGTCGCTGATCAACGGCGCGTGCCTTGACCCAAAGAGCATTGGACCTGCCGCCAAATGCGGCCACCCGAAGCATCCCCTGATGTTGCCCTACGACAGCCCCATCTTACCTTGGATCAAGCCATGACCTTCCCCCAACCCAACGAAAGGAACGCGTGATG
>NZ_CCBH010000107.1:0-974 GCF_001368935.1 Novosphingobium sp. KN65.2 | reverse complement strand
CTACTTTCGGATCGGGCTCTTAGATCACTGGCCGCTCATCGTAGAAATCTACTTGCATCTTCATGGCGCCAAGAGGTGTCACGAAGTGTGGTTGCTCAGGGAGGATCAAGCCTGGCCTGCCGGGTGTGAGGATGATCTCGGAGCAAGGGTCGAGATAGGTCAGCTTGAGTTCGCCCTCGAAAACCCGGACCAGTCCCCACACGCCCGCCTTGGTGTCGTGACGCGAGCGCAAGGCCGTGGGCAGCGTATCCTGATCAAAGACGGGAGTGGACCGATAGGGGCGAGTGTCCGTCATTGTCAGGCGGCCGCGCGGGTGTTGTCGTCACGGACCTGATAGGCAGCATAATAGAGGACCGGGTTCTTGCTCATGGAAGGACCTTCCCATGATCATGGTCCGTAATTCGAGCGGGCCTGGGGCTGGTTTTTCGTTCCAAGCTGAAGAACATCGCAAGCTGCAGGCTTTCTGCAATGCGAGCGGCCTTAGCCTGTAGGGCGTGGGCCGCCTCCGGTTCCATCAGTTCCTGGGTGGTCCGGTTCCAGAGACCGAGCCAGCGATCGAATAGCTGCGGTGAGATCCGCTCCCTGTGCTTCAGGTGCGCAGGAACAGGCTGGCCCTTGTAGCGGCCACTCGTCAGCATCACCGACGACCAAAACGCGGTCAGCTTATCAAGATGTTCGGGCCAGTTACTAATGGCATCGTTGAAAATGGGGCCCAGTTCGGCGTCTGCGCGCACTCGGGCGTAGAATGCATCAACGAGCCGGGAGAGGCCTGCTTCGTTGAGTTTTGCAGTGCTGTCCACGACTCACTCCAATCATGCATTAGAGATGCATCTATACTGCAGCTTTGAAAGATGCAACATAAATGCATATATTGACGCGCAGATGATCGCATGCGGCGGAGGCCCACTTGAAGCTCACTCGGTTCACTGACTATGCGAGTACGCATCCGATAGGGGCCGCCTTGCCCGGACGTT
>NZ_CCBH010000106.1:0-1032 GCF_001368935.1 Novosphingobium sp. KN65.2 | reverse complement strand
GTGCATATTGCCGCGATCGTGAGCGGGTCCATGGGCGTCTCCTAGATGCTCTCTTTTGTTGAAATCGGGCGGAATGTGCCGATGATTTCAGCCCTGCTGACAGGGCCGTAATACCGGCTGTCAAATGAGTTCGGAATGCGCGTAGAGAGCACAAAATACTCATCTTGGCGTAAACGACGACATGCGCGCCAGTGCGGGAGCTGGACGCCGCGAGGGTCACGATCAACGATTCCGGCAACAGCCTTCCCGTTGATCGTCAGCCCTTCGGGGCCGGTAGTGCAGACGGTATCGCCCGCGCTCGCCACGATCGGCTTTATGATGCTGCCACGCATGAGATACGGGACATGGGCGTTCGCATAATCCCGGCCCAGGGCCGGGACATGGAACGCGATCAGTCGGCCCTTGCCCGGTTCCTCGCCACTGCGGACATAATAGCCGGTCGGGATGCTGGGGGACGGGTTGTAGAGCACAACGGGATGGGGCAGAGCGGCCACCGCTGCCGCTGCCGCCGCAACGGGCGTTAAACCCCACAGAACGGCCCGTAACGCCTTTTTGCGCTTCGCGGCCGTCATCCCTCCCCTTCCCCCTCGGCAGTGTCGAGCAGGCGCTTGAACGCCTCTCCTTTGGAGATCCGATTACGATAGGCATATTCGTCAAACCGCTCCCGATCTTCCTCACGGATTCGGATCGTGAATTGCGCCGTAAAGGTCGCCTCGCGCTTCTTTCTCGACGCTGGCGCCGAAGGCGTCGGCTTCTCGGACACGAAACCGATACGGCCGTTGTCAGCCTTCGCTTTCTCGCGGACCTCCTTGGGCGGCGGAGCGATATAATCCTCGTCCGCTGCAAAGCTGGTGACGCCAGCAAGCGGCGGCGTGGCCTTGATGGGTTTCTTCGTCATGCGGCCTTGCCCTTCCCTTCCTGTAAGCGGCCCAGCACATCAGCGGCGAATGCAGCCGCATTCTCGCGGGCCTTGTCGATCGACGACACGCCCTCAAGTGTGGCGAGCGTCCCCCCTGCGGCAAACAGGGCCTT
>NZ_CCBH010000105.1:0-853 GCF_001368935.1 Novosphingobium sp. KN65.2 | reverse complement strand
CGGTAACGGCCGCGAGAAGGGCAAAGCATGGCAAAGAAGCGCAATACAGCCATCGGGCCGCAAGTGCGGGAGCGCGGAAGCAAGGGCGATAATCGCCCGTTGCTGGCGGCCCTTGTGGCCGGTTCCGCCCTTGGAGGCTTATGGAGCGCAACGCAGATGTTCGCGCACCAGATGGCCTATCAGGCTACCTTG
Organism: Novosphingobium sp. KN65.2; assembly: GCF_001368935.1. Classification (NCBI taxonomy): domain Bacteria; kingdom Pseudomonadati; phylum Pseudomonadota; class Alphaproteobacteria; order Sphingomonadales; family Sphingomonadaceae; genus Novosphingobium; species Novosphingobium sp. KN65.2. The sequence goes on along the minus strand of NZ_CCBH010000105.1, from coordinate 661 downwards.
GGGCCGAACGCGGGCCATATCTATGCCCCGTGGCGTTTCCTGCAATGGTTCAGCAAATGGAGCGAGGTTCCGGCGCTGAAACCCGCCTTCGGGCAAGCCGTGGGCGTGGGCACCGTGGTTTTCGGCGTGGGCGTCCTGATAACCGCTGCTGTCAAACTGGCGAAATCGAACGCCGGGAAGGGCAATGCCTATCTGCATGGATCGGCCCGCTGGGCCGACATGGAGGACATTCGCGCGGCCAGCCTCGTTGAAAATGATGGGGTCTATATTGGCGCATATCAGGAGAAGAACGGGAAGACGGTCTATCTACGCCATTCCGGCCCGGAGCATTGCCTAACCTATGCCCCGACCCGATCGGGGAAGGGCGTGGGCCTTGTCATCCCGACGCTGCTTTCGTGGCCGCATAGCGCCGTCATCACCGATTTGAAGGGCGAGCTATGGGCGTTGACCGCCGGTTGGAGGAAGCAGCACGCCAACCAGATCGTCATGCGATTTGAACCGGCCAGCTCGCGCGGCTCCGCCCACTGGAACCCGCTGGACGAAATCAGGGTAGGGACTGACAACGAAGTCGCAGACGTTCAGAATCTCGCTACGCTGATAGTGGACCCGGACGGGAAGGGGGTCGAAAGCCATTGGCAAAAGACCTCACGGGCGCTTCTGG
>NZ_CCBH010000104.1:0-1830 GCF_001368935.1 Novosphingobium sp. KN65.2 | reverse complement strand
TCAACAACCGCCCTGGGCCGAAGCTGATCCGCCGCCCCGGCCCAAACCGGCGCGCTTCAATCACCCGGCCACTCCGAACAAAGAGGATTTGGTATGAGCAACGTCCACATAGTTTTGCAGGGCAAGGGAGGTGTGGGCAAGTCGCTCGCCGCCTCGATGCTGGCCCAATATCTGACCAAGCGAGGCGAAAGCCCGCTCTGCATTGATACCGATCCGATCAACGCCACCCTTGCCGGGTTTCAGTCCCTCAACGTGTCCAAGGTCGAGCTGCTGGAAAACGGCGACATAAACCCGCGCAAATTCGACGCCATGATGGAAATGATCGCCGGTTCCAAGGAATCGGTGGTCATTGACAGCGGCGCGAGCAGCTACAGCGCCCTATCCTCCTATATGTTCGACAACGGTGCGCCTGACGTGATTGCCGATCTGGGCCATAAGCTCGTCCTGCATACCATTATCGTAGGCGGGCAATCGCTGATCGACACGCTTCAAGGCTTCGCCTCGGTAGCCGAAGCCTTCCCCGATCCGGCTGCAATCGTCGTGTGGCTCAACCCCTATCATGGGCCTGTCGAGGCAGAGGGTAAGAGTTTTGAACAGCTCAAAGCCTACCGGGAGCTAAAGGATCGGGTCGCCGCGATCGTCACCCTCCCCGATCTGAGAAAGGAAACCTTCGGGGCGGACGTTCGGGACATGCTGGCCGCGCGCAAGACTTTTGAGGAAACGCTTGCCGATGGCGACATAGCCCTGATGCAGCGTCACCGCCTCGGCCGCGTTCGTGATGCGGTCTTTGCTGAACTCGACAAGGCTAAGGTCGTGTAATGGCCGATCACGAAAAAATCGCGGCGCTGATCGCGGAAATCTCGCGCCAGCACGGGGTCACGCTGTCCGCCGATGATCCCTTGATGATCCTGCAAACCATCAACGCGATGTTGCTGGGCGAAAGCGCCGATGCGCAGGAGGAGCAACTAAAGGCGTTCAAAAGCGAGCTGGAAGACATGAGCAATCGTTGGTCGATTGCTATCACCGACAAGGCGGAATCGGTGCTGAACGCCGCGCTGGATGCCTCGGAAGCCGCCATGAATGAACGTATGGAGGCCGCCGCGAAGGCTATCATCAAGGAAGTCGGAGAACATATCGGGACGGGGCTACAAAAGCCCCTGAACGATGGCCGGGCCGTCGCTAACCGCAATCTCCTAGCGTCGGGCCTGACGCTGATCGCGGCGCTGGTAGTGTTGGCCGCTGCCCTGTTCCATCATTGACGCCAGCGAAGGCCCCTCCCCCCCGTGGGTCGCGCTATCCCCCGTCTCTCGCCAACCCGCGCGCGAGCGTGCGGCCTGACGGTTTCCGATCGTCCGCCCCGCGCTCGACCGTCTTTTCCCTGATCTGCTCTTTCTCCCGCTCCGCGCGCATGTGCAGCTCATGCAACCGGCGCGCCTGCATCAGCTCCTCGAAATCATCGACAAGTTTCGGCTCTCGATATTCGAGTTTGGCCGCCGCGATCGTCTCCACGCGCGGGCCGTGAACGGCCATACCGTCGCGGATTTCGCGCACGGCTTCTAGCCTTACCGCGATCCGCTGCACGGCCGCTTGCGCATTGGCAATCCGGGCCTGCCATGCTTGGCGCTTGCCGGGCAGGGACAGGAAGCCGGGGGGCTGCTGCTGGATTTGCTGCAAGCGGGCGGTTTGCTGCTCCATCATGCTTTCTAGGCGGTCCTCGATCTGGTTCGCCTGCTCAACCTTCTCCTCAATGACCGTCTGTAGCTGGGCGTTATAGGTTTCCTCGGTTGGCGCGGTGGCGATAGCTGCCGTTTCCTGACTATCCAGCGTGCG
>NZ_CCBH010000103.1:0-1035 GCF_001368935.1 Novosphingobium sp. KN65.2 | reverse complement strand
ATGCTTCACCCCGCGCCTTGGCGATGGCGGCTTCGACGCGATCGGCGAAGGTATTGCCCAGGCCAACGCTTTCCCACGCAATGCGGCAATCAGCTTCGGCAAGGAGGTCGAGCAACTCAGGCGCGGCGGCGATAAGGCTTGCGTTTGCCCTTCCCTCATCTCGACCATAACCTTCAACGCCAGTCGGAACGGCTGCGATAGGGACAAGCTTATTTCCCCCGCAAATGTAGGTTATGAAGCGCCCGCCTTGCGGCTGTTCATTGTGGAAGTCAGCGAACCAAGGCCCCGGAGTGTGCCCGCTCATACCCGCACCTCGCGCGCCTGGCCGATGGCCGTGACGGGGGACGCCTCACGCTGAACATCAGCACGCGCCCTGATACGTTCCATGGTGCGCGCCTTGTTGGCATCCCTCATGAAGCCGTGCACGTAGAGGGTGGAGACGCACATCTCGAGGCGCTCTTCCCATGTCTGGTTGGTCCAGTCTGTTGCGGGGTCGCGGAGGTTCATGCGGACTCCGAGACATGCACGTACTCGGTTGTCGGCACGTATGGGAATTCGATGTAAACACGGCTGTCGATGTTGGTGTATGCAGCGCCGCTGGCATCGATAAACACGCGGCCATCAATGTCGTAGGCGCGCCCATCTTCATCGCGGAACACATGGGAACAGCGCTTGTTCTGCTGCGAACCGCGACCGATCTCACTCCACTCGCTCTCGTCACCCGTAAGCGGCGAGAACGGCTCAAACTTCATTGCCTTCTCGATGAACTGTTGCGCATATCCAGCGCTAAATCCCGAGTGCCCCTCAAGACCGAACATCGCAACCATATCAAGGACGTTCTCTCCGATGGCATCCTGCATGTCGCACTGCTCAGGGAATGCGATCTTCCATTCACTGCGAGCGTGCTTGAGGTAGTTGCTGTCACGCTGCGACCAGCGGACAAGCCTGCGGCCAAGTTCTCCAATCATGTGATTGATGCGATACTTCGCATTGTGGCGCATGTGCCTGATGTTCATCACTTCTTCCCTCCCACCA
>NZ_CCBH010000102.1:0-1355 GCF_001368935.1 Novosphingobium sp. KN65.2 | reverse complement strand
AAGGCCCCGCTTGCGCGGGGCCATCAACTCGATGCTATGCGTCACTCAACGCATGTCGGGGGGAGGGTGCGGATTTGCCATCCACCAGTTCGGTTGCCCCCACGGCCCGTCTAACCATTCCCCATTTGTCAATTCGCCGCGAGTCCATATCCAATCGCAGCCCTCGCTATATGGCCGCCATGTGTCGCCGGTCGTCCATGCGAGAAGGATTTCAACACCAGATGGGGCTGTCTCGATAGGTTGCCAATCGTCGGTAGCCATAGATACCTCCAAATATTACCCCTCAAGAAGCGCGAGAAGCTGCACTTTCCCAAGATCGACCTCGGTTTCCTCGCCGCTGTCTTCATACTTGATCCACGCCACGCCATCGCGCGAGGGCCGCTTATTCAGGATCAGACGGGCAGGGCGCTTGCTATGGGAAACCTGCACAATGGCCTTTTTCAGCTTTAGCGGGTCTTCCTCTTTCGGTTCCTTCTCCTCCTCGGCCCCGGCGTCGTCACCAGCTCCGCCGTTGCCCTCATCGTCGCCCGCCTCCTCCTCGGCCTCGCCGCTCAAGCCGGACTCAAGGAACTCCTTCAAGAGCCGCACCGATCCGCGCGTAATCTCCTGATCGGCATCGGCCAGCCAGCGCGCCACGCCCTCGCTATGCTTCTTGTGGAGGCCCACAAGGTCATAGATCAACGTCACGTCCTTGCAACGCCCGCTCTGGAACGCCTTGGCGATCGGCTCCGGCAAATCGAGCAATGCCGCGTGCTGGGTGACAAAGGCCGGGGATTTCCCGATGGCCTTGGCAATCTCGCCCTTCTTTTTCCCGTTGGCCAGCTCGCGGCCGATGTAGTCGGCAATCTCGCGGGCCGTGAGAGCGTCACGCTGCAAATTCTCAATGACCTGATCGGCCTCGGTATAATCAGGGTCGATGAAGCCCGGAATTGTCACTTTCTCGGCCAACAGGGACGCGCGATAGCGGCGCGCGCCGTGGTTGATGAGATAGCGCCCCTCCACCTTGGGGTTGGGCCGAACGGAAATAGGCGTCTTCACGCCGCGCGCCCTGATCGTCTCGGCCATTTCCGCCAGCGAATTTTCGTCAAACTGCTTGCGGGGCTGGTGCGGGTCTTCGTCAATCAGCGCCAGCTCCAATTCGAGCGGAGCGCCAGAACCGCCCTCCGGGGCCGCAGGAGAGGCTAGGAGGCTCGAAAGGTCGCCCAACCCCTCCAACCCTAGCCCGGCGTTCTGCGCGGGCTTCTGCGTGGCCTTGGTGGACGATTTGCCCGCCTTCTTGTCCTCGGTGTTGTCGGCCATCGTCAAATCTCCATCTTTTCTTGAATGTGGCGGGCCATCGCTCGCATTTCCTTCGC
>NZ_CCBH010000101.1:0-39156 GCF_001368935.1 Novosphingobium sp. KN65.2 | reverse complement strand
CAAGCCGCGCAGGTCAAGCGGGTACCAGCCGCGCTGGATCGCGGTGATGGACACGTTCGCCGTGGGCGCCACCGTCGCAAAAGACCTGTGCGTCCGTTTTGACCTCAACCCTGATGAGATGGTGCGCCAATGACAGCCCCCGCTCGCATCACGCAGGCCGATATGGAGCGCGCGGCAAAAGCCGTCGCCGCGGCCAAGTTCGTGCATGCGAAGATCGTGATGGATTTGAAGAACGGGAGAATCGAGATCATCCTTGGCGAATCGGGTGAGGCAATTCCGCCAGCGCCCGTTGAAACATGGGATGACGATGATGTCTGACCTTCCGCCTAATGTCCGTGCGGTCGCTGATCGGCATGGAAAGATACGATACCGCTTCCGCCGCGCTGGCTGGAAAAGCGCATATCTGCCCGGGAAGCCGGGTGATGCCGATTTCCACCGCGCCTACGCTGAAATGATCGAGAAAGGCCCTGCCGCGCCGATCAAGGCAAAGTCCCCAAGGCAACCCAAGGCCAAGAGCATCGACGATCTGGTCGCGCGCATGAAGGCCGGGGTGAAGTGGCAGAAGAAGAAGGCGCAGACCCGCCATGTGCAGGGCCGCATTCTTGAACGATTCACCGACCGCACGGACGGTAAGGGGCGACGCTATGGCGAGCGGCCTGTCGAATCAGTGACTGTCGTTTGGCTCGACAAGATATTCGCCGGCATGGCTGACACGCCCGCAGCAGCCAACGTGCTGCGCAAGGTACTCTCTGGCCTCATGGACTATGCGATCAAGCTGAACTGGCGCTCAGACAACCCTGTGCGACTGACAGACGCATACGAGGACGGAGAAGGGCACCACGCATGGACGGAAGCCGAGATCGCTCAGTACCGCAAGGCACACGCGCTGGGCACCATGGCTCGCCTGACGCTGGAACTGGCGCTCAACACCGCTGCGCGGCGCTGTAATGTGGCAACACTGACCAGAGACGATATCAGGGATGGTCGAATCACCGTCGATCACGCCAAGGGCAACAATGAGGCTACCGTGCCTTTGCTGGCGACAACCAAGGCCGCGCTCGATGCATTGCCCGCTGCGCCGATCAAGCATCTCGTCGTCACGCAATTCGGAAAGCCATTCTCCATCGCTGGACTAGGCAACCGCATGCGCAAGTGGTGCAACGAGGCAGGGCTTGAGCAATGCTCGATGCACGGCCTGCGCAAGGCAACGTCACGCCGAATCGCCGAGAGCGGGGGGACCGATGCCGAGGGTCAGGCAATCACCGGCCATCGCAAGGCAGAGACGTTCACGCACTACCGCGCATCGGCCAATCGTGCGATGCTCGCGGACCGCGCTTTGTCCAACGTCGTGTCCACATTTGAAATTGAACTGTCCAACCAGATCGAAAAGGATTGATTTAGTTATGTTTTTTTCAGGTGGTGGTGCCCGGGGACGGAATCGAACCGCCGACACCATGATTTTCAGTCATGTGCTCTACCAACTGAGCTACCCGGGCATCTAAGCCAGAGACGGTTGCGTTTGCGTCCCGTCGTGCGTTGGTGGCGGGCCTATGACGAAGCTCGCGCACCTTTGCAACCCCCTATCGCTCAGTAATTTTCATTCATCCTGTGGAATATCCGAAAAGCTGGGCGGACCGGGCAGGGCATAGCCATCGTCCAGCCATTGCAACAGGTCGCGGTCGCGGCACCGTTTCGAGCAGAAAGGGCTGTGCTCGGCGGTGCGGGGTTTGGAACAGAGCGGGCATTTGCGTTCGGAACGGGTCATGACGCCACGGCCTGCGCGAATCCTCCGGCGAGTGCAAGGTTGCTGTCCGGTTCGATGCGAATCCGGCGCCCGGTGCGTCGTTGCAGTTCGTCCTGCCAGGCAGTCGCAATTGCGTTGCAGACCTGTGGATGGGCCTTGAGCAGCAGCACGCCGGGTTCGCTGACCTGCTCTGCGCGGCGCAGCAGCAGTCTGGCGCTGGCTGCGCAAGGCTCCTGCCGCACGCGCTGGAGAATCGACGGGCGTTCGAGCCGGGCCACGAGTTGGACGAAACCGAATCCGTTCATCGCCGTTCGCTGGTGGGGCCAATGGTCGAGTGCAGCGGCAAGGGCTTCATCCACGTCGCGGCGCTCATCCTTGCGCTCCAGCGAGGGAAAGTCGATGCCGATCGAACCGGCGAGGTCGAACTGGCCGATGGCCGTGGCGATGGCGGGAATGGCCGCGAGGGCGAGCATGCGTGGAGCCATCGCGCCGTCGATGTCGATCAGGGTCATGGCGGGCGTCGGGCTGACGACGATCGAGCCGCCGTCGAAGGCGATGAGGCCGTCGAGTGCTTCGGAGATGATTTCGGGCCAGGGATCGTCCGGGAAGCGACTTACCACGCGCACCGGTGCGCCGTCCTCGCTCAGACGTTGTGCAAGCGACGGGGCGGGGCGGGCGGGTCGGTCCGTGAAACGGGCCTGGGCGCGCTTGAGGCGGCCGGTCTCGGCAATGGCTGCGCGGGTGATCGTTGCGCGCACGCTGGCGCCTTCGCTGGCATTGGCGGGAAGCCCGTCGATCAGGGCCTCTTCGCCGCTGGCAAAGCGCACCGTGCCTCGTTTGGCACCGCTCCTTCGGGAAATCAGAGTGGCATCGGCCGTTTCGCCCGCTGCCAGCGAGCCGGGCCACTCAAGCCTTGCGGCCAGTACTTGCCCGGCCTCGACGAGAACTGCCCGGGTTTCCCCGATCCCTTCCTCGACGAGCCACTCAGCCAATCGGGAATCCTGCCGCCTTGAGCAGCGCGCGGGTTTCGAACAGGGGCAGGCCGACGACGCCCGAGTGGCTACCGCCGATCCACGCGATCAGGCCCTCGGCGCTGCCCTGGATTGCGTAGCCACCAGCCTTGCCGTGCCACTCGCCGCCGGCGATGTAATGTTCGATCTCTTCGCGGCTGAGCGGCTTGAATCGCACGACCGTTTCGGACAGGCGCTCGCGCAAGGTGCCGTCAGGTCCCTTGAGCGCGATCGCCGAGAGCACGCGGTGGCGCCGGCCGGACAGCAGTTCGAGGCAGTCGCGCGCCGCCTTTTCGTCTTCTGCCTTGGGCAGGATGCGCCGTCCGCAGGCGACGACCGTATCGCCGGCCAGCACATGCGCGTCGGCGGCCTCGACGGCCATGGCCTTCTCGCGCGCCATGCGGCAGGCGTAGACGCGCGGCAATTCGCGCGGTCCGTGGGTCTCGTCGATCTCTGCAGCGATGACGGCGTCGGGCTGCAGGCCGAGGCGCGCGATCAGGTCGCGTCGGCGCGGGCTGGCCGAAGCGAGGATCAGCCGTGGGCTGTGAGCACGGGTGTCACCGGCTTGCGTCCCGGCGACGGACAGGGCCTCAGTACTGACCGGGGCCACCGCGACCGGGCATGAAGCGATAGGTGATGCGCCCCTTGGTAAGGTCATAGGGCGTCAGTTCGACGAGAACTTCGTCGCCAACCAGCACGCGGATGCGGTTCTTGCGCATCTTGCCGGCGGTATGGCCAAGGATCTCGTGACCGTTTTCCAGTTCGACGCGGAACATGGCGTTGGGAAGCAGTTCCACAACGCGGCCGCGCATCTCGAGAAGTTCTTCTTTCGCCATCGGCGATCAATATCCGTAGTTTTGCTGCAACAGTGCGGCGCGCCATAGCTACGACTCGCGAAAAAGGGAAGCCTCGCTTGTTCATTCGCGCGCAAGTTACTTGCGACAAATTGTTACCCGGCCGCGGCTTGCGGCTTGAATCCACTCCCGGCAAGAGCGCGATGGGATGGGGAAGGCGTATTTTGGCGGAGAAATTTGTTTGCGTTCCCACATTTGGCTTCCCCTGATTACGGGTGCATCCCTGCCTTCCCTGGCCTTCGCACAGGTTACGGCTCCTGCCACGATCATCGATGAGGATGATGATGCGATCGAAGTCAATTCGAGCGAGATCGTCGTTGTCGCCCCGCGTATTCGCGGGCAGGTCGAAGTCCCCAACCAGCCGGTCCAGACTTTCGACGAGGAAGACATCGCGGCCTACGGCGCCGATTCGATCGCCGACCTGATCGCGGCCATCTCGCCGCAGACAGGCAGCGGGCGCGGACGCGGCTCTGGACGCCCGGTGATTCTCGTCAACGGTCAGCGCATCGCCAGCTTCCGCGAGTTGCATCGAATCCCGCCCGAGGCCATCCGGCGCATGGAAGTGCTGCCCGAAGAGGTTGCCCTGCGCTTCGGCTATCCGGCCAACCAGCGCGTCCTCAACATGATCCTGAAGGACAACTTCGCGTCGATCATGGCCGCGGGCGAGTACAATGTCCCGACGCGCGGTGGCTATGACAACTACGAAGCGGAAGGCGGCGTCTTCAAGATATCGGGACCGCGCCGGTACAACTTCTCCGCGAAGTTGACCGAGACGACGATGCTGACCGAGGACGAGCGCAGGATCCGGCAGAGCGCATCCGGCCAGCCGACCGTTTCCGGCGATCCGCAACCGGCACGCTATCGCAGCCTTGCCGATGCCGATTCGACGTTCGAGTTGAACGGCACGATGACGCAGGGCATCGGCGAGGGCGGTCTCGACGGCTCGATCACCGTCAATGGCGCCTACACGCATCAGCAGACGACCTCGCTTTCCGGCCTCGACACGGTCATGTTGACCTACAACGGCGACAGCGAGATCCGCACGCTGCCCGATCCGCTGACCACCCGTTCGGTGATCGATACCTTCGAAGGCGGGCTGGGTTACAACACGATGATCGGGGACTGGACGTTCTCGACCACGGCGGACGGCAGCTACACCGACACCAATACGCGCACGGACAGGCGGCGCGATACCGATGGCCTCGTTGCCGCTGCGGCCGATGGCTCTCTGGCTATCGACGGCGCGCTGCCCACGGTGCCCGGAGCGGGCGTCGATGTCGCGCGCAATCGCGCGCTGGCGCTCGCCACGCTGACGACCCTGTCCGGGCGGCCGTTTCGGATGCCCGCCGGCGATGCCAACCTGACGCTCAATGGCGGGTTCGATTTCAACCGCACCACCAGCGAAGACACCCGCACCGATGTCGGCGCCTTCACGCTCAAGCGATCGGATGTGTCGGGCGGGATCAACCTCGCCCTGCCGCTCACCAGCCGAGCCGAGGATTTCCTCGGCGCTATCGGCGATTTTACGCTCAACCTGGGCGGCGGAATCGATCACCTCTCCGACTTCGGTACGCTGAAGAACTGGAACCTGGGGCTGACCTGGAACCCGACCGACAAGCTTTCCTTCCAGGCGAGCTATCTCGTCGAGGATGCCGCGCCGTCGCTCTCGCAACTCGGCGCGCCGAACATCGTGACCTACAATGTCTCGGTCTATGACTTCACCAATGCGACGACCTCGCTGGTGACGGTCACGACCGGCGGCAACCCCGATCTGGTCAAGGAAAAGCAGCGCGACATCAAGCTGTCGGCGACGTGGCAGCTGCCCTTCCTCGATCGTTCGAACCTGATTGTCGAATACTTCCGCAACCGGTCCAGCGACGTCACCAAGGCGTTCCCGCTGCTGACTCCCGCCATCGAAGCAGCGTTCCCGGGACGCGTCACGCGCGACGCCTTTGGCAACCTGATTGCCATCGACCGGCGCGCGGTCACTTACGACGAGGTGTCGACCTCGAGCATGCGCTGGGGTTTCAATATTTCCGGCAAACTGGGCAGTGACAGCGCTTCGGGCAGTGGCGGGGGCGGCCGGCCAACGCGCGTGGCGCCCCCGGTGCGAAGCGAAGCGCCTGCGCCGCCGGGGCTGTCTGGCGGCCCTCCGCCTACCGGGGGGGGCGGCTTCGATCCCTCGCGCTTCGAGGCCATGCGCAAGAGCCTTTGCGCACCGGCGGGCGAGGGCGCATCGCCCGATCTCTCGGCCATGCCTGAGCGGATGCGCGAACGCCTGGTGGGCGCGGACGGCAAGGTCGATCCCGAAAAGCTCGAGAGGATGAAGCAGCGGGTCTGTTCGGCCGAAGCTCCGGGGGCTCCCGGCGGCTTCGATCCCGAGCGCTTCGCGAGGCTGCGTCAGGCGGTCTGCACCGACGGTGGCTCCGAGCCCGATCTTTCGAAGCTGCCCGAACCGATGCTCGAACGGCTCAAGGGGCCCGATGGGCAGGTGGACAAGGCGCGCCTGGCCGCCATGCGCGAGCGGGTGTGCAGCAGTAACGGTGCCCCTCCGCAAGGAGCCGCGCCAGCGGGCGCAGCGCCGGCGGAGAAGAAGCAGTCCGGCGAATCGTCCTCCGGCGGTGGCGGCAGCCAACGCTCGGGCTTCGGTCCTCCGGGTGGCGGGCGCTGGAACCTCTCGGTCTATCACACCTGGCGGTTCGTCGACCGGGTGCGCATCGCCCCGGGCGTTCCGGAACTGGACGAACTGGCCGGCGATGCGATCAGCGCAGGCGGCGTGCCGCGTCATTCGATCGAGATGGAGGGCGGCCTGTTCAAGAACGGCTACGGCCTGCGCCTCAAGGGCGAGTGGAATGCTCCGGCCAAGGTCAACGGCAGCGGTCTTCCCAGCAGCTCAGACTTGCGTTTCGGCAGCACCTTCATCCTCGACGCGAGGTTTTTTGTCGACCTTGGGCGCATGGAGAACCTTGTCGCCAAGGCCCCGTTCTTCAAGGGTGCGCGCATCGCATTGACCGCCGACAACCTGCTCGACTCGCGCCAGAAGGTGACGGACGAGAACGGCCTTGTGCCGCTGGCCTATCAGGCGGCCTACCGCCAGCCGCAGGGCCGTGTCGTGGGCATCGATTTCCGCAAGATGTTCTGAACCGCCGCTTCAGTTGAGGAAGACATGGTGCGCGGGTCTACCGCTCCTGCGCACCATGTCCTATCTGGCGGGCATGGCGCGAACACCAGCCGGAACACCCGATCACCCCAAGGGCCTCGAACGCTTCAACGAGGAGCGGGCGGCGACGACCGTGCGCGGGTCGGACAAGCCCGACCTGCAGGCCGGTGCCGAAGTGATCCGCGACACGGTGCGCACCCTGCCGCACAAGCCGGGTGTCTATCGCATGCAGGATGCGCGCGGCGAAGTGCTCTATGTCGGCAAGGCGCGCGCACTCAAGAACCGCGTGGCCAACTACGTGCAGTGGGAAAGGCTGCCCAGCCGTTTGCAGCGCATGGTCAGCCAGACCCGGTCGATGACGATCGTCACGACCAATTCCGAGGCCGAGGCGCTGCTGCTCGAAGCGCAGCTGATCAAGCGCTTTCGTCCGGCCTACAACGTGCTGCTGCGCGACGACAAATCGTTCCCGTTCATTCTGCTGCGCGCGGACCACGCCTTTCCGCGAATCATGAAGCATCGCGGCGCGCGCAAGGCCAAGGGCAATTACTTTGGCCCCTTCGCCAGCGCGGGATCGGTGAACACGACGATCAATGCGCTGCAGAAACTGTTCCTGCTGCGCAGTTGCACCGACAGCTTCTTTTCCCGGCGCGACCGGCCCTGCCTCCTCTACCAGATCAAGCGCTGTTCGGCCCCATGCGTCGACCGGATCGACGAGGCGGGCTATGCCGAACTGGTGCAGGAAGCGAAGGACTTCCTTGGCGGCAAGTCGAACGCGGTGCAGCGCAAGATCGAATCGCAGATGGCTGAGGCGGCAGAAGCGCTGGACTTCGAACGCGCGGCCATGCTGCGCGACAGGTTGCGCGCCGCCACGTTCATCCAGGGTAGCCAGGCGATCAATGCGGAAGGGCTCGACAACGCCGATATCTTCGCGATGGCGAACAAGGGTGGCCATGTCGGGGTGCAGGCCTTCTTCATCCGCGGCGGCCAGAACTGGGGGCACCGGGCCTTCTTTCCCACGCACACCGATGGGCTGTCCGAAGAAGAAGTCATGCAGAGCTTCCTTGCCCAGTTCTATGAGGAAGTGCCGCCAGCGCGCACCATTCTCGTCGACCGTGAATTGCCCGAGGCGGACCTTCTGGCGGAAGCCTTCCGCGAACTGGCGGGCGGCAGGGTCGAGATCTCCGTTCCCCAGCGCGGCAATCGCAAGAGACTGATGGCGCAGGCCCATCGCAATGCGGAAGAGGCGCTCGACCGTCGCCTTGCCGAGCGGGGCACGCAGGCGAAGATCCTGCGCGAACTGGCAGAGTTCCTCGAACTGCCGGACGTGCCGCAGCGCATCGAAGTCTACGACAACAGCCACATTCAGGGCACCAAGGCGCTGGGCGCGATGGTCGTTGCCGGGCCCGAGGGCTTCCTCAAGAACCAGTACCGCAAGTTCAATATCAAGTCGGCCCAGACCGACGACGACTATGCAATGATGCGCGAGGTGATGACCCGTCGCTTCGGCCGAGCGCAAGAGGAAGATCCCGAGCGCGAAAGCGGGACCTGGCCCGATCTGGTGCTGATCGACGGCGGCAAGGGACAGATGAGTTCGGTCAAGGACGCGCTTGAGGAACTGGGCATCGAGGATGTGCCGCTTGTCGCCATTGCCAAGGGGCCGCACCACGGCCGCGAGGGGCGAGAGGTGTTCCATTTTCCCGATGGCCGCGAAAAGATGCTGCCGGTCAATTCGCCGCTGCTGTTTCATTTGCAGCGCCTGCGCGATGAGGTCCACCGCTATGCGATCGGCGCGCATCGGGCAAAGCGCAGCCGCGCCATTTCAGCCAGTCCGCTAGACGAAATCCCGGGCATCGGCCCCGCGCGCAAGCGGGCGCTGCTCCTGCATTTCGGTACGGCGGGGAAAGTGCGGGCGGCCAGCCTGGAAGACCTGCAGAGGGCGCCGGGTGTCAGCAAGGCCGTCGCGCAGACGATCTACGACTTCTATCACCCGAACGGTTGAACCGTGGAATTTCCGTCAGCGGTGCACTTCGGCCGTCACGCGGTGGAAGAAGGGGTGGTGCGGAGTCGCTCCGTTATGGATGTTCACGAAGATCCCGCCGCACAGGCTCCCCAGCCGAGCCGAGGCAGTGGAGACTTCCTCGCCGGTGCGCACGTCGATATGCAACTTCAGCTTGCCGTCGAATTCGAAGAAGACCTTGATGGCCTTGGGAAATTCAGATTTCAGTACTTCAAGTAATTTGCCAAGCTCTTCGGCAATAGAGTTTGCTCTCGATGCCTGAGGGAAAGGCTCGACCTGATTGAAACTGCTAACTTCGGACATGGTACACCCCTGTGCTCCCCGAAATCTTCTAGCAGGTGGCCACGAACTTGTGCAGGGGGCATACCGTTTCTGCGAACGGTTATTAATTGGTAGGCGTTATCGCGCGCCCAACTTGCGCGCCACTCTCCAGCCATAGGCCTTGGCCAGATTACGGGCGGGCCAGCGTCCCGGGCAGCGGGGCCTCAGACCGTACTTGCGCAGCAAGCCATTGAAGGCACGGGCATCGGCTTCGGCGAAACTCCATTCGGAGCGCCAGGTAATCGACAGCGAGACCGAAGGCTCCGGTCCATTCCGGACGAAATGTGGCGCCATCACCGGCACGAACAGCGCTTCGCCCGCGGTGATCGCGAATTCCCGACCTCCCGAGATCAGGTCGCTGCTCCAGCGCAATTCACGCCCCCCGCCGGTGTGATAGGTTTCGTGCACCTCGTCCGGCGCATAGCGGGCGTCCCCGGCGGGAAACTGGGTCATGACCTTGGAACCGCGCACCTGCAGCAGGATATTGTGCTCCGGATCGAAGTGATAGGGCGTCACGCCGCCTGCCGAGGTCACGAAGATGAAGCCCTGTGTCCTGAGCATGCGTCCGGTCTTCGCCTCGATCTGCGGGCGCAGTTCGCCCAGCAATTCCTCCAGTAGGGCGGCGTAGGCAGGATGCTGCTCGATGTTCTTGAGCGCGGCCCAGGAATTGCTCGTCACGATCGTGCGGATCGTCTCGCCGATAGGAATTCCGGTCGCCTCGGGTTTGCCGTCTATGCCGATGGGCTGGTTGCCTGCGTTGTACTCGATCGAAGCTTGCGGCAGCGATTCGGCAAGGTCGGCGAGCGCCCCGAGTTCCATCAGCGGGTGGTCTCCGAGTGCATGGACCAGTTTGTGCGGGATCTCCGGGTAATTGGACGCAAAAGTCGCGCGGACGCTGGGCGGGAAGACGCTCATGAAGATGTTCCTGAGGGATTGCGTGCGGTTTCGGCGCGCACGAATTGGCGGAAGGCGGCGCGGCGCAGGCGTCCGCCGATCGCAATGGAGAGACGCCCGACCGGACGGCGCTCGCGCCAGAAGTGGTCGATCATCGGATGGTCGGCGGCGGCGCAACTGTCCGTCCAGTCGATGTCCTGTCGCGCGAGCATCTCCAGGTTCTCCCGCTGCAGCAGCACACCGGGCGAGAAGCGCGCGTAGGCTTCATCGAAGGCGGTCTTGTACGAGAAGGCCCCCGGCGGAGCGAGGAACGTGGCCAGCATCGCCAGCGGTCTGCCGTCGAGCGTCAGCGTCAGCCGCTCCAGCCTAGCGCAAGACGCAGCACCCTCCAGGCTTTCACGGAACAGTGCTTGCGTCGCCGGATCGCAGGCTAGGGCAGAGCCGGCCTTGCCCTTCCAGCCAGACGTTTCGAGCGAGAGGAAGGCATCGCACCATGCCGCGATCCCTTCGGCATCGCCTTGGCGGATCACGGCGAGTTCGCCTTCGTCGGCGAGGCGCTTGGCCTGACGGCGCAGCTCCTTGCGCTTCTTGGTGGAAAGCGACGCATCGAGATAGGCCTGGGGTGCCAGATTGGATGCCAGCATCGCCCGATGTTCGAGGTGAACGAGTTCGACCAGCCGGTTCTGCTGGGTCAGTTCGTCTTCGAGGGCACGGTGCAGCGGAGTACCGAGCGGCATGGCGCGCAAGTGCATGAACAGGGCTGCACCGGGGCTGCGATCGGCCCATTCGAGCATGGCCCGCCAGAATTCGCGCTCGCTTCCCCGTGCGACCAGCGGCGCGCCGCAAAAGCAGTTGGCGTGCAGCCAGCTTGAGATCTGGGGGACCGGCCAGCGATAGTAGCGTTTCTCACGCAGGACCGGCAGGAGCCCCGTGAGGCGGCCGCCGCGCTCGAAGCGCAGTATGCCGACCTGATCGCTGCCGGGCAAATGCCGCAGCGCCGGCAGCAGATACCAGCTTTCGAAGAAGGGATTGGGTTCGCTGGCTTCGCGCGCAAGGCCTTCCCAAGCTGCGATCTCGCGCTCCAGGTCGCGCCAGTCGATGCAGTTCAGCGTTCCGGCATCGGGACGCAGGTATGCGGTTTCGGTCGCCGAGACCGGGCGCGTGCGTTCCTCCTTGGGCAGGCTGGCCACTGTCCTGAACTTCCACTTCAAGCGAGCAGGGATTTCTTCAGGTCGACCTAACGGTTTTCCTTCAAGGAATTGCTAACGATGGCCATTCACCCTGCTGTGCCGGGAAGCGGACAGAAAAACGGGCCTGCCGGATGTCCCGGCAGACCCGCAGTCTTACCGTCGTGTGGTAAATTCTATCCCGCGGCGAGCGCTGCCAGCAGCAGCAATGCCACGATGTTCGTGATCTTGATCATCGGGTTGACGGCCGGCCCCGCAGTATCCTTGTAAGGATCGCCCACGGTGTCGCCGGTGACGGCGGCCTTGTGGGCTTCGGAGCCCTTGCCGCCGTAGTTGCCGTCCTCGATGTACTTCTTGGCATTGTCCCATGCGCCGCCGCCCGAGGTCATCGAGAGTGCGACGAACAGGCCGCCGACGATCACGCCCAGCAGCAGTGCGCCCAGAGCGGCAAAGCCGTTCTCGCTCCCGGCCACCGCCGTGATCACGTAGTAGACCACGATCGGCGCCAGCACCGGCAGCAGCGAGGGGACGATCATCTCCTTGATCGCTGCCTTGGTGACGAGATCGACCGTGCGGGCATAGTCGGGCTTCGAAGTACCCTCCATGATGCCCTTGTTCTTGGCGAACTGGTCGCGCACATCGACGACGACGTCACCCGCCGCGCGGCCCACCGCGGTCATGCCCATGGCTCCGAAGAGATAGGGCAGGAGCGCGCCGAGCAGCAGGCCGACGATGACGTAGGGATTCTCGAGACTGAAGTTGACGGTCAGCCCCGGGAAGAACTCCCGCAAGTCGGTCGTATAGGCGGCGAAGAGCACCAGTGCGGCGAGGCCAGCCGAGCCGATGGCATAACCCTTGGTAACGGCCTTGGTGGTGTTGCCTACGGCATCGAGCGCGTCGGTCTTTTCGCGGACCTCGTCGTCCATGCCGGCCATTTCGGCAATGCCGCCGGCATTGTCGGTGACCGGACCATAGGCATCGAGCGCCACGACCATGCCGGCCAGCGCCAGCATTGCGGTGGCTGCATAGGCAATCCCGAGCAGGCCCGCGAGCTGGTGAGCCATGATGATGCCGGCGACGATGACGATGGTCGGCAGGGCAGTTGCCTCAAGGCTGACGGCAAGGCCCTGGATCACGTTGGTGCCGTGACCGGTGACCGACGCCTTGGCAATCGACCTGACCGGCCGGAAGTTCGTGCCGGTGTAGTACTCGGTTATCCAGATGATGAGGCCGGTGATGACAAGGCCCAGCAGCGCGCAGTAGAACAGCGAGCGGCCGTTGAAGTCGGCATCGCCGATCGGGGCTTCCATGCTGCCGAGGGCAAAGCTGATCGACCACCAGATCGCCGGAACCGACAGGACGGCGGTGACCAGGAAGCCCTTGTACATGGCGCCCATGATGTTGTTCGACTTGCCAAGGCGGACGAAATAGGTGCCGATGATCGACGTTACGATGCACACACCGCCGATCAGAAGCGGCAGCGACATCATCTGGATGAGCACTTCGCCGAGGTTCTTCATGAGCAGCGCGGTGAGGATCATCGTCGCGCCGACGGTAACGACATAAGTCTCGAACAGGTCGGCGGCCATGCCGGCGCAATCGCCCACGTTGTCGCCCACGTTGTCGGCGATCACGGCAGGGTTGCGTGGATCGTCTTCGGGAATTCCGGCCTCGACCTTGCCGACAAGGTCGGCGCCGACATCCGCGGCCTTGGTGAAGATGCCGCCGCCAAGGCGTGCGAAGATCGAGATCAGCGAAGCGCCGAAGGCCAGGGCGGTCAGCGCCTGTACGACGGTGCGGTCTTCGCCGCCGACACCAAATCCGGCCGGTCCGGTCAGGTACCAGAACAGGACCGAAATCGCGAGCAGGGCCAGGCCCGCCACAAGCAGGCCGGTAATCGCGCCGGCGCGGAAAGCCAGTGTCAGCCCCTGTTGCAATCCTTCCTGGGCTGCAGCGGCGGTGCGCACGTTGGCGCGGACGGAAATGTTCATGCCGACGAAACCGGCTACGCCCGACAGGACGGCGCCGACGACGAAGGCTACGGCCGAAATCGTGCCCAGCGTAACCGCGATGATTATCGCGACGACGATGCCGACCAGTGCGATCGTGGAATATTGCCGCTTCAGGTAGGCCTGTGCGCCTTCCTGAATGGCTGCTGCAATTTCCTGCATCTTTTCGTTGCCGGTCGAATTGACCAGCACTTGCCTACTGGTCTCCAGGCCATAGATAATGGCCAGAAGTCCGAGGCCTATTGCGATCGTGACTAGACTCACAGAACGCCCCCTTCCCAAAGAGTTCCTTTATTTCGGCGAGTTTTCCCGCTCGAAGTGGCAAGGGCTATAGACAAGCCTCGATACTGGCAAGCGCCTTGTTCCAGTCGCTTGCGGACTGTTCATCGACTTGCAGCGGGCCGGAATGTCAGTGCTGGTAGCCGAGACGATCGGGCAGGGGGACTGGCTGGTCGTCGTGCATGAGCGTCAGTCCATCGCCTTTCACGACGATGCCCACCGCGTTCACCTCGCAGCCCAGGCCCGCTGCCAGTTCGCGAATTCGGGCCGTTCTTTCCGGCGGTGCAGTGAACAGCAGGCAGTAGTCGTCCCCGGCCGTGACCGCGGCGAGACGGGCCGCGCGGTCCTGTCCGGCGGTTTCGCGCAAGGCCCGCGAGAGCGGCACGCTTTCGAGGCCCAGCACAATCCGCGCCGCGCTGGCATCGGCCATGCGCCGCGCATCGACGAGCAGGCCGTCGGAAATGTCCATCATCGCATTGACCATGGAGGCAAGCGCCATGCCCAGCGCGGGGACGGGAGCGGGGCGGCGGTAACGTTCGCCCAGCCAGCGTGCATGCTCGGGAACGACCGCGTCGCTCTTGAGCGTCCCGTTCAGCACTGCGAGGCCCAGACCTGAATCGCCGATCGTACCGCTGACCCACACCCGGTCGCCCGGCTGCGCGCCCGAACGCGAGGGAACCGGGCAGTCACGGGGCCCACGTCCCAGGGCGGTCAGCGAGAAACTGCGCGGCGCGCCTTCGGGCATGCGCACCGTGTCGCCGCCAAGCAGGGGAATTGCGAAATGTTCGGCAGCGGCCTTGAGACCGGCAAGGAACGCAGTGTCCCAGCCATCTTCGCCAAGTGCATGGGAAAATAGGCAGCCAAGAGGCTCTGCGCCTTTCGCGGCAAGGTCTGAAACGTTGACGGCGACCAGCTTCCACGCGACGTCGGCCGGCGGATCGTCGGGCAGGAAATGCACCGAATCGACCATGGTATCCATGGTCAGGACCAGTTTTTCTCCGCCGATTTCGATGACGGCAGCATCGTCATCGAGCCCGCGCGCGGCCGGATCGGTGGCAATCGCGCGCAGCGCTTCGATGAAGGCAAATTCGCTTGTCACGCCAGAAGCATGGCGATGATCGGCGATCCTGTCGAGGGTTCAGCGAACCGCCTTGGCCACCGAGTCGAGTACGCCATTGACGAACTTCGCCTCGCGCGCCTCGAAAAAGGCATGGGCGACATCGACGTATTCGCTTATCGCGGCGCCGGTCGGCACGTCGGCGCGGGCCATCAGCTCCCATGCGCCGCAGCGCAGGATCTGGAGCATGGTCTTGTCGAGGCGGGCGAGCGACCAGCCTTCGGCCAGCTTGCCGGTGAGGATCTCGTCGATCTCGTCGCGGCGGGCGATCACACCCTTCACGACGTCGTCGAAGAAGGCGGTCTCGGCCTTGGCGTACTGGTCCTCGTCGATTTCCATGCCAAGGCGATGGCGGTGGAATTCGTCGAGCAGCGAAGCCTGCGGAGTCGCCTCCATGTCATGCTGGTAGAGTGCCTGCACCGCGGCGAGGCGGGCGGCGGCACGGGCTTTGTTACGGGCGGTCATTGGCCAAGCCTTACTTGAATCGAGCGCGCATGCGCGGGGAGCCCTTCCGCATCGGCAAGGGCGACGGCGGCGGGGCCGATGGCCTCGAGCGCCGCCTGGTCGAGCTGGATGAAGCTGGTACGCTTCATGAAATCGAGGACCGATAGGCCCGAAGAGAATCGTGCGCGCCGCCCGGTGGGCAGTACGTGATTGGGCCCGGCAACATAATCGCCGACCGCTTCGGGCGTCATGCGGCCGAGGAATACGGAACCGGCATGGCGGATCTGCTTCATCAGTGCCTCTGGATCGTCGGTGGCGATCTCGACGTGTTCGGCGGCCAGCGCGTTGGCGAGTGCAGGTGCCTCGTCGAAGCTGCCCACGACGACGATCACGCCGTTGTCGCTCCAACTGGTGCGGGCGGTCTGCTCGGTCGCGAGCGCCGCCAGTTCGGTTTCGACTGCCGCAGCGACGGCATCGGCGAAGGCAGTGTCGTCGGTAATCAGGATCGACTGCGAGGTCGGGTCGTGCTCGGCCTGGCTCAGCAGGTCGGCGGCGATCCGGCGCGGTTCGTTCTTTGCGTCGGCAATCACGAGGATTTCGCTCGGCCCTGCGACCATGTCGATGCCGACGACGCCGTAAAGCTGGCGCTTGGCTTCGGCGACCCAGGCATTGCCCGGGCCGGTGATCACGTCGACAGGGGCGATCCGCTCCGTGCCATAGGCCAGCGCGCCAACGGCATGGGCGCCGCCCACCCGCCAGACTTCGTCCACGCCGGCAAGATGCGCGGCGGCGAGCACCAGCGCGTTGACTTCACCCTTGGGCGTGGGCGTGACGACGACCAGACGCTCGACACCCGCGACCTTGGCGGGGATCGCGTTCATCAGCATCGAGGAAGGATAGGCCGCGCGTCCACCGGGAACGTAGAGGCCTGCGGCATCGACCGCGCGCCAGGTTGCACCAAGGCGCACGCCGGCCGCGTCGGTATAGTCGCGATCTTCGGGAAGCTGGGCCTCGTGATAGGCGCGGATGCGGGTCGCAGCCAGTTCGAGCGCTTCGCGCAGCTCCGGCTTGAGCGCTTCGAAGGCCTGACGGCAGGTTTCGGCATCGACCTGCCAGCCGCTCTGGTCCAGATCGTGACCGTCGAAGCGCTGCGTGTAGTCGGCCAGCGCGCCGTCGCCACGTTCGCGCACGGCTGCGAGGATATCGGCGACATCCCTTGCGACGTCGACCGCACTTTCGCGGCGGTCGGCCACGACGCGCCGGAAGGCCTCGGCGAAGCCTTCATCGCTTGTCGAAAGGCGCAGCATCAGGCGGCAGCCCCGGCGTCTTCGGCAACGAGGGCGCGGAAACGCTCGACCAGTGCGGCGACACGCTCGTCGGTCTTCAGGGCAGCACGGTTGACGATCAGGCGCGCGGAGATGTCAAGGATGCGGCTGGTTTCGACCAGGCCGTTTTCCTTGAGGGTACGTCCCGTTGAGACGAGATCGACGATGCGGCTCGACAGTCCCAGCGTCGGGGCGAGTTCCATTGCGCCGTTCAGCTTCACGACCTCGGCCTGCACGCCCAGCTTCTCGAAGTGGCGGCGGGTGAGATTCGGGTACTTGCTGGCAATCCGCAGGTGCGAGGGCAGCGGTCCGCCGACCTTGTCGGCCATCTCGGCGACCGAGAGGCGGCAATGACCGATGTCGAGATCGACCGGGGCGTAGAGGTCGGAATAGTTGAATTCCTCGACCACGTCGGAGCCGACGATGCCAACCTGCGCGGCGCCGTGTGCGACGAAGGTGGCGACGTCGAAAGCGCGCACGCGGATGAGGCGCATGTCACTGCCTTCGCAGGCGAAAGAAAGCGCGCGCGACTTCTTGTCGTGGAACTCCGCATCGGGCACCACACCGGCGCGCGCCATCAGCGGCAACGCCTCGTCGAGGATACGGCCCTTGGGCACGGCAAATGTCAGCGGATTTGGCATAGGGCGCGCATTTAGGCGCGGTAGCGGCAAAGGGCAACACGCGATGGAGGGTGAAAACGGCGCGATCATGGACATTGCCGATGTCGAGCGGGCGATCCGCTGGCAGGCGGAGCATTGTATGCGCAATGGCGCGCCGTGCACCGGGCGCTTGCTTCTGGGCTTTCTGGCGCTGCTCGGCACCGATCTCGCGGTGGCCGGGCGCATGCGTGAATGGGAAGGGCTCTCGCTCGAGGATGCCATGCCGCTGCGGCTTGCCGGGGGATTTCACAACCTCCACCTGACCGGCGCCGAAATGCGCCTTGGCCCGGTCTATCGTGGCGAAACCACGGTTCAGGGCGAGGTGGATGCGATCGTGCTGGCAGTGGCGCAGGACCACGATGCGCAGCTCTTGCCCTGGTTCGATGGTCCTCCGCAGACCAACGAAGCAGGGCGATCGGCGGGCGTCATGGGCGCGCTGCTGTGGCTTTCGGATCGGATCGGACCGCGCTTTGCGCTCATGGAGCTGGGATCGAGCGCGGGCATCAACACGATGCTTGACCGCTTTTCGTTCGATCTGGGCGGAGTGAGGGTGGGCGGTCGCACTTCGCCGATGCACATTGCGCCCGAATGGCGCGGCGCAATGCCGCCACAGGCCGATGTCGAAATCACCTCGATCCGCAGCTGCGACATTGCCCCGATCGACCTGACCGATCCCTTGCAGGCGCTGCGCCTCAAGAGCTACGTCTGGGCGGAGATGCACGAAAGGCTGGAGCGGATCGATGCGGCGCAGGCACTCGCTGTCGAGCGCAAGCCCTCGGTCGAGCGCGCCGATGCCGCCGATTTCGTGACCCGCATGCTGGCCGCGCCGCAGGACGCAGGGGTCGCGCGGGTGCTGTTCCATACCATCGTCTGGCAGTATCTGCCGCCCGCATCGCGCACCCTGATCGAGCAGGTCATGGAGCGGGCAGGGAAGGAAGCGAGCGCCGAGCGGCCACTGGCCTGGATCAGGGTGGAGACCAACCGCCAGACCTTCCGCCACGAGATTCGCGTGCGGCACTGGCCCGGCGGTGGCGAGGAGGCCCTGCTGGGCGAGGTCCATGCGCATGGCGCATGGGTGGAGTGGTTCCCCGCCTAGGTTTATTCGCCCGGCGCGCGGGCCTTGATCGCCAGCGCATGGACACGTTGACCCGGGATATCGCCCAGCGCCGCATTGACGAGGCGCTGGCGCTGCAGGCGCGAAGCGCCTGCGAAACTTTCGCTCTCGATCAGGATCGTGAAGTGCGATTCGCCGCTGCCATCATCGCCCAGATGACCGCTGTGACTGGCGGAATCGTTGATGATTTCCAGCTGTGTGGGGGCAAAGGCCGCTGTGAGCAGTTGCCGCATTTCCTGTGCTATCGGTCCGTTCATGTCTTCCATTTAGGCGCATCTGAGTCCATCTTGAAGCGGGTGAAGTACAGCAGATTTCATGGAAGACACGAAACCGCGGGTCGCGAATGCAGCTGGCCCGGGTGCGAGCAGTCAGGCGAATTCCGGGCTCCGGGGGCACGGCCCTCCGGCTTCGACGGGCCCGGAGACTACCGCTGGTTCTGCCTCGAACACGTGCGGCAATTCAACGCGGGCTACGACTACTTCGAGGGCATGGAGGCGGAGGAAATCCTGCGCGCCCAGTCTCCCTTGCACGGCTGGGAAACCCATACCCGCGCCTTCCGGCCCGACGCCGGGGTGGACGGCGTGCCGCGCTGGGCCGACTTTGCCGATCCGCTCGAGGCGATCAGCGGCAGGGCCCGCGCGCACGTGCGGCGCCGTCAGGCAGCCATGGGCCCGCAGAACCACCGTTTCACGCCGGACGAACGGCGCGCGCTCGACGTGCTCGGGCTGGACGCGGAAATCGACCGCAGAGGCCTGCGCCAACGCTACACGAGCTTGCTGCGCAAGTACCATCCCGACCATAACGGCGGTGATCGCGGTCACGAGGCGCGTCTTCAGGTCGTGGTAGAGGCCTATCAGCTGCTGCGCCGGGCGGCCGCTTTCGCGTAAGGGCAATCAGGCCACGACTATTCCGCCATCCCTGCGAAGGCGGGCGTTTCGACGGCCTGCCACTGGAACGCGAAAGAGCGGGCTCGGGGTTAACCGGCCTCCGCTTCGCAGATCTCGGCGAGTTGTGCCGCGCAGGCATTCCAGCCGTCGACAAAGCCCATTTCCTCGTGACTGCGGCGGGTTTCCTCGCTCCAGTGTCGGGCCTTGGCGGTATAGCGGGTACCGTCCGCTTCGGGCGCGATTTCCCATATGCCGATCATGAAGGGACCGGCCGGCTCGAAATCGCCGACGACGGCATCGGTCGTTACGAAGCGGCGGCCCTCGTCATAGGCGAGGTAGATGCCGTCCTGCGGAGCGACTTCGCCGCCCGGGCCGTACATGGTCATACGGCACGCGCCACCGGGGCGGCGGTCCTGCTCGTCCACTTCCGCGCGCCAGGGCCTGGGGCACCACCATTCTTCCTGCCGTTCGGCCATGACTTCCCAGACCTTGGCAGGAGGCGCGGCTATGAATCGGGTCACCGAAAGCTCATGGGACGCATCGGACATCGATTTCTCTCCTCGTGGAATTGGCGTGGCGCCTCAGTCGCGGTCGGGCGCGCCGAGCGGGAAGAATGCGCGGTAGGGCCGGGCGTCCTCGACGCATTGGGCGACCGGGGGCAGGGCCAGCAGGTGCGCGCGCCAGCGCTTGAGCCGGGACATGCCATCGGCAATGGGATGGACCCAGTCGGCGTAGAACAGCGAAGGCGCTGCAGCACATTCGATCAGCGTTACGCCTTCAGGCAATTCGTAGGAGCCGAGCCAGGCTTCCAGCCAGCCATAAGTCCGGTCCAGCCGTCCGCGCTGTTCGGCCACGCGCGTCATGTCCGGGTTCCCGGGCGCGCGCAGGTGTTCGTCGACCACGGCCTGCATCGGGGTCATGACGTAATTGTCGAACACGCGGTCCATCATCCGCACCCGCGCCGCTTCTGCAGCATCGAAGGGTAACAGGCCCGCATCGGGCGCGTGATGCAGGGAAAGATGCTCGACGATCGAAGTCGCCTCGAAGATGCGCGTCGTGCCGTCGACAAGGACCGGAAACTTGCCGAGAGGTCCCGTCGTCTGCACGACCTCTCCATTCTCGGGATGGTCGGGGTCGACGATACGGAAATCGAACGCGATACCTGCCGCTTGAAGTGCGATCAGGGCTTTCCAGGTGTAGGATGAAAAAGGATGGCCGTAGAGCGCGAGAGTCATGCCTCTGCCCCACTGTATGGGGCAGTCAGGGCCTCGAGGTCATGGCCGTCAGGCCCCTCGAAATAGACGCCCCGGCCGCCGAACCGGTGATTGATCTGCCCGGGCCGTTGCTGGCCGGGATCGGCCCAGAAACGGATGCCCCTGTCCTTGATGCGGGCGAAGATGGCGTCGAACTCATCATCGCTGACGAGGAAGGCATAGTGCTGCGGCGCGATCGGGCCCTGTCGGTCTGCAAAGTCCAGCGAAACGCCGTTGCCAAGCTCAAGGACGCGAAAGCGCCCGAAGCTGCCGGGTTCTGGCAGTCCGAGAATTTCCGCGACGAACTGTGCCGAGCGATCCTTGTCCGAAGACCAGACGATCGTGTGGTTCAGTTCGATGCCCATGCTTCTGCTCCGCCGTGCGCGTCCCTTTCGGCTGCGCTTTCGTTCCGGAGGCAGATGCTGCTGCGGACAGTCACTTCCTCATCTCCGCTATCAGGGCGTTGTCGACGGCCTTGGCTTCCTTGTAGGCCCGGCGCGACTGGACCCGCTCGGCATAGGCGACGAAGGCGGTACGGGGCGGCATGACGCCGAAGTTGAGGCCCCAGTCGACCGAACTGCCGACATAGACGTCCGCCATCGTGAAACGGTCGCCGCAAACCCAGCGAACGTTGTCCAGGTGCGCTTCGAGTGCGTCCATGGTGCGATCGAAGCTGCCCCAACCGGCCATCGCTTCCTGCTCGGGCGCGGGTTCGAACTTGAGGCTGCGCGAAGTGATCGCCTGCTCCACCGGCCCCGAGGCAAAGAAGGTCCAGCGGTAGTAGTCTGCCATCTCCGAATCGTTGGGCAGCAGGCCCGCCTCGGGATGCATCTCGGCGAGATAGAGGCAGATCGCCGCGGCCTCCGTTACTACCCTGTCGCCGTCCTCGGCGTGATGGATCAGGGTCGGCACCTTGCCCATCGGGTTGGCGATGAGAAATTCGGCTTGCTTGTCCTTCCAGTCGACAAGGACCTGTTCGTAGTCCGCACCCACTTCGTGCAGGGCCCAGCGGGCAATCTGTCCGCGCGACATCGGGTTGGTGAAGAAGGTATAATCGGCCACTGTCCGGACTCCTCAAGACGCCAAGGCTAAGGCGGAACATGCGTAGAACACGTGTCCCGCGTCAATGCCTATTCGCTCATTCGCCCTTGGGTCCGACCAGACCGAACGGGGAGCCTTGCGGATCGAGCCCGACCACGATCCAGTCCCCGCCCGGAACCTCGTGCGGCCCCATGATGATCTGTCCTCCGCCATCCTCGACCCGCTGCTTTGCGGCAAGCAGGGACGGTACCCCGAAATAGAACAGCCACAGGGCAGGCTGCTGCGGGTTCATCTGCGGCATGATCGCGCCCAGCGTAACGCCGTGATGGTCGATGAAGCAGTAATCGCCCATTTCGCCCATCGACATCCGCTCGTTGAAGGCGAAGCCGAAATGGCGGGCGTAGAAGTCCATCGAAGCGGGCTGGTCGGGGCTGGCCAGCTCGTTCCAGCGTACGTGTTGGCTTTCGGTTACGGAGAAGACGTCGCTGGCGGCATCGGGCTTATCTGCAGGCGGGATCGGGTCCATGAGATAGATCGGGATGCCCTGCGGATCGGTAACCATGGCGATGCGGCCTACCGGCAGGTCGGTCGCCGGCATCATCACCTTGCCGCCTTCCGCTTCGATCGCGGCCACTTCGCGGTCCACATCGGGTGCGTGCAGGTAGGGCAACCACGTGGGCCGCGCGCCGCCTGCGACCATTTCGTCGGTTAGCTTGAGCATCCCGCCCGCATTGCCGCCGTCAGAACGCACGAGCATGCGGTAATCCATGCCGCCGGTCTGCTCAGCCGTGCCCGGCGTGACCGTCCAGCCGACGATGGAGCCGTAGAACCGGGCGGCCGCATCGGGATCGGTTGTCATCAGTTCGTACCAGATGAAGCTTCCTGCCGGGTTGGTCATGGTCATGCTCCCATGTCGACGACAGGCGTGAAGCCGCCGAAGATCATCCGCGCTCCGTCGAAGGGGACGGGATTGCTCCCCATGTCCATGCGTGGATCGGCCATGACGGCTTCCATGCCCTTGTCCCGCGTGGCCTTGTCGGGCCACTCGATCCAGCTGAAGACGACCGCCTCGTCATCCCTGGCTGCAACGCTGCGGTAAAAGTCGGTCTGCTTTCCATGCGGTACGTCTTCTGCCCAGCATTCGACCACGCGGCTGGCGCCCTTTTCGACGAACAGCGCGTCGAATTCCTCGGCATGGGCGATGAAGCTGGCCTTGTTCGCGGTCGGTACTGCGATCACGAATCCTTCGACGTAGGTCATGTCAGGCTCCTGCGGTTTCGGCCGGCGCATGGGCATCGAAGGTGGCCAGTTGTGCCTTGAGCGCAGCCTGGAACGCGGGGCGCGCCGTGGCCCGTTCGACATAGGCGGTGAGCGTGGCGCGGTCCTTGAGCTGTCCGCGTCCGGCCAGTTCGCGCAGGGCCGTGACCAAGGCGATATCGGCTATGGAAAACTCGCCGGCGATCCAGCCGTCCTGCGGCACCCGCGCTTCGAGCCGGTCGAGCCGCTTGCCAACGGTTTCGAGCAGAGAGGGGCGGCGCAGCGGTGCCCAGTCCGACTTTGCGGAAAAGACCTCGACGTTGCTCAACTCGAACAACATCGGCTCGATGCTGTTGAGCGCCGCGAATAGCCAGGAAAGTGTCGATGCGCGCTCTTGCCCGCCTCCGGGCAGCAGGCCGCCGCCTGTTTCGGCGAGGTGGATCAGGATCGCCCCGCTTTCGAACTGGCAGATTTCGCCGTGGCGCAAGTAGGGGACCTGGCCCCAGGGCTGATCGTCGTAATACCACTCGGGTCGCTTCATTGCGCTGATCAGTCGCTCGCGATAGGGCAGGCCCAGTTCCTCGCAGGCCCAGCGCGGGCGCAAGTCGCGCACGAAGCCCTTGGCGAAGGGAGGAACCCAGTCGAAGGCAGTGATCTCGATTTCGGCATCAGGGCGAATCGGCATCCGTACTCTCCTGTCTGTGGACGAACGGCGGGGGGCAGTCCGTGTTTGCTTGCGATGCGCATTGGGGCGAATCGAGCTTGCGCGAGGGTGTCCTTGCAGGTTACAAAAAGCAACTATGAAGTTACAAAAAGATACCAAGGGGTCGGAATCTGCGGTGAGCAGTGGCGAGGGCCCGCATGGGCGCTGGTATGGCGATGCCTGCGGGGCGGCCTTCGCGATGGAACTGCTCGGCGAGCGTTGGTCGCTGCTGATCGTGCGCGAGATGATGCTGGGCGCCCGCCGCTTCAGCGAACTGCGGCAGGCGCTGCCGAACCTCAGCGCCAAGGTCCTGACCGAGCGGCTGGAAACGCTGCAGGCGAACGGAATCGTCGCCCGTTCGTTCCGCAAGCCGCCGATTTCCGCGCAAGTCTACGGCCTGACCGACTGGGGTCGGGCGCTAGAGCCGGTGCTGCAGGAACTCGGCCGCTGGGCCGTGCGCTCGCCTATGCACGATCACACGCTGCCGCTGACGCCGGTTGCGCTGATGCTATCGATGCGCACGATGATCGTTCCGGCCCGGGCGAGCGGTTTGGAGCTGTGGATTGCCTTCGACATCGGTGAGCAGCACTTCGCGGGACGGCTGCGCGAAGGCGATCTGGCGATTCACCCGATAGGGGAGGGCATGACTTCGCCCGACTTGCGCTTCACCGCGCCCGAGGCCAGCGATTTCCTGCCCGTCTTCTACGGCAAGCGAAGCGCTGCCGAAGCCGGGGGCAGACTGAAGATCGATGGCGATCCGGCGATGGCCC
The DNA here is from genome assembly GCF_001368935.1 of Novosphingobium sp. KN65.2. Taxonomy (NCBI): domain Bacteria; kingdom Pseudomonadati; phylum Pseudomonadota; class Alphaproteobacteria; order Sphingomonadales; family Sphingomonadaceae; genus Novosphingobium; species Novosphingobium sp. KN65.2. The sequence goes on along the minus strand of NZ_CCBH010000101.1, from coordinate 15,111 downwards.
AGCGTTTCATCGATCTCTTCGCCTTGCCGCCCAAGTGCGAGGGCTGATGCGCAGCGGGATGGCGGGGCGGCCTGCCTCCCGCAAGTCACAGGTCCACCGCTTCGAACCCTTAAAGCTTATTGCGGTGCAGCGTCCGGTCCTTTAGGCGAGGTCACGCAATGACTGACTCCGCGAACATCAAGACCGACCGCCGCGATTCCACGCTGCTTGCCGCTCCCGATATCGAGATCGACGTCCGCGAGACGTTCGGCATCGACCTCGACATGAAGGTGCCTGCCTTCTCCAAGGCGGATGAGCGCGTGCCCGATCTCGACGAGACATACGTCTTCGATCCGGACACCACGCTGGCGATCCTTGCCGGCTTTGCCTACAACCGGCGCGTCATGGTGCAGGGCTACCACGGCACCGGCAAGTCGACCCACATCGAACAGGTCGCGGCACGCCTCAACTGGCCGTGCATCCGCATCAACCTCGACGCGCACATCAGCCGTATCGACCTGATCGGCCGCGACGCGATCGTCCTGCGCGACGGATTGCAGGTCACCGAGTTCCGCGAGGGCCTGTTGCCCTGGGCATTGCAGCACCCGGTCGCGCTGGTCTTCGACGAGTACGACGCAGGCCGTCCGGACGTCATGTTCGTGATCCAGCGCATTCTCGAAACCGAGGGCAAGCTGACCCTTCTCGACCAGAACCGCGTGATCCGCCCGGACCGCAATTTCCGCCTTTTCGCGACGGCCAACACCGTGGGTCTGGGTGATACCTCGGGCCTCTATCACGGCACCCAGCAGATCAACCAGGGCCAGATGGACCGCTGGAATATGGTCGTCGGCCTCAACTACCTGCCCGAGGACATCGAGGTGGACATCGTCCACAAGAAGGTCCCGAGCATGGACGTGAAGACCATCTCCGACATGGTGAAGGTCGCCGATTTCTCGCGCCAGGGTTTCATGAACGGCGATATCTCGACCGTGATGAGCCCGCGCTCTGTGATCACCTGGGCCCAGAACGCCGAGATCTTCAAGGACGTGGGCTTCGCGTTCCGTCTCACCTTCCTCAACAAGTGCGACGAGACCGAACGCGTGATGGTGGCCGAGTACTACCAGCGTGTCTTCGGCACCGAACTTCCCGAAAGCGTCGTGGGCAAGGTCTGACCCTGCCCACGACAGGCCTGCCCGATCAGCCGTTGGGCAGGATCAGGAACTTCTGTCCGGTCCGCCGCGCCGCATAGCGGCACACCGCTTCGCGCGTGAGCATGTCGTCGAGAGCGATGCGGTCGCTGAAGTGGCTGGCGAAAGTCGTGCCGAGGCCCTTCATCACGCGGGCGCGCATGCGCCCGGCCACTTGAGGCCCGACCTTGGCGAGGAAATTGGTCAGCAGCCAACCCGCAAGCTCCCACGAAAGGCCGATGTTCCCGGCGATCGTGGTCGGGCCGGTATCCAGCTTTCCGTAAATGAAGACCTTCTTGAACTCAGACGAACCATAGCGGTTGAAGGCCATGTCCCTTGTCGCGTCCATTTCCATCGCATTGAGCATGGCGCTGGCCGTCGTGCCGCCGCCGATGGGATCGAAGCCGAGGCGCGCGCCGGTTGCGGAAACCGCGGCTACGAGCCGGGACATGAAGTCGGGCTCGGACGAGTTGACGATGTACTTCGCGCCAAGGTCCTGGAGCAGCTTTACCTGCGCTTCGCTGCGCACGATGTTGACGAGGTCGATCCCGTCCTCCTGGCAGATGCGCACCAGCATCTGGCCCAGGTTCGATGCCGCCGCGGCATGGATCAGGGCGGTGAAGCCTTCGGCCTTCATCGTTTCCACGAAGCCCAGCGCTGTCATCGGATTGACGAAGCTGGAGGCCGCCTGCTCGGCGCTGATCCCATCGTCGAGGGCAATCGCCATCGCGGCGTCGCAGTAGGCGTAGCTGGCATAGGCCGTGCCCGGAACGCAGGCGACGCGCTTGCCCATCAGCGCTTGGGCCGCCGGGTCGTCACCGGCAGCGACAACCGTGCCGGCGCCTTCGCTGCCTGCGGGCAGGTCGAGGCCATGGCGGGCGCTCGCGACCCTGGTGTACCCTTCAGGCATCTGCGCGACGAGCTTTCCGGGTGAGTAAGTCGCGTTTTCGAGATCCGCGGCTGCGAAGAGCAGGGCAAGGTCCGAAGGGTTGACCGGGGATGCCTCCATACGAACGAGCACCTGGCGTCCTTTCGGCGCATCCCAGGTCCGCTCGTTCAACTGAACGGTCAGCGTGCCGTCAGCATCGAGCCTCGTGGTGAGTTCCTTGCCGGCAAAGCTCATGTCATTCTCCAGGGTATACGGCCCTCACGAAGTAGAGGCCGTCGGGGGGGGCATTCAATCCGAGCGCCTGGCGGTCGCGCGCTTCCAGTGCTTCGCGCACCTGCTCCTCGCGCCAGCGGCCCATGCCGACCATGGCAAGGCAGCCGACCATCGAGCGCACCTGATGGTGCAGGAAGCTGCGCGCCTCGGCCTCGATCAGCACATGCTCGCCTTCGCGCCTTACGTCGAGGCGGTCGAGCGTCTTGAGCGGGCTTTGCGCCTGACAATGGACCGAGCGGAAGGTGGTAAAGTCATGGCGCCCGACAAGGAACTGTGCGGCGCGATGCATCGCCTGTGCGTCGAGCGGCTTGGCAACTTGCCAGGCCTTGCCGCGTTCGAGCGTGAGCGGCGCGCGGCGATTGACGATGCGATAGACATAGGCGCGCCCGATACACGAAAAGCGGGCGTGCCAGTCGTCGGGCACTTCCTCGCAGGCAGTCACGGCGATGGGATCGGGGCGCAGTTTGGCGTTGATCGCCTCCATCAGCCGGAACGGCGTGAAGGGCTTCTCGATCTCGACATGGGCCTGCATCGCCAGCGCGTGAACGCCGGCGTCGGTGCGCCCGGCAGCATGCATGATCGCGGTTTCGCCGGTGATTGCGTGGACGGCGTCCTCGACGCTTTGCTGTACCGAGGGGCCATGGGCCTGACGCTGCAGGCCCATGAACGGGCCGCCGTCGAATTCGAGGGTGAGGGCGTAGCGCGTCATCGAGTCAGGCGATCAGGGTTCCGGCCGGAACCGGGCGGCCGCGCAGCAGGTCTGCGGTATCCATGGCGGGTTTGCCGGCGCGCTGGATGCGGGTGACCCGGATCGCGCCCGAACCGCAGGCGATCGTCAGGGCGTCGTCGAGCACGCTGCCGGGCTCACCCGATCCTGCGACGACTTGTGCCGCAAGAACCTTGTAGCGCTCGCCCTCCAGTTCGAAGAAGGCGCCGGGGGCGGGCTGGAAGGCGCGAACCTGCCGCTCCACCTGCTCGGCTTCGGCGGTGAAATCGAGGCGGGCCTCGGTCTTGTCGATCTTCCTGGCATAAGTCACGCCGTCTTCGGGCTGGGTAACAGGGCGATGATTGTCGAGTTGGCGCAAGGTGCCGACCATGAGCTGCGCGCCCTTGTTGGCCAGTTCCTCGGTCAGTTCGCCTGCGGTCTTGCTGTCGATGGTCGTGCGCAAGGTCGCCAGCATCGGCCCGGTATCGAGCCCGGCTTCCATCTGCATGATCGTCACGCCCGTTGTCGGATCACCGGCCAGTATGGCCCGCTGGATCGGCGCGGCGCCGCGCCAGCGCGGCAGGATCGAGGCATGGATGTTGAGGCAGCCCTTGCGGGGGGCATCGAGTATCGCCTGTGGCAGCAGCAAGCCGTAAGCGGCGACGATGGCGACGTCGGCCTCTAGCGCGGCGAAGGCGGCCTGTTCGTCCGCGCCTTTCAGCGAGACCGGATGGCGCACCTCGATTTCGCGCACCTCGGCTTCCTTGTGGACCGGTGAGGGGGTCAGTTCCTTGCCGCGACGGCCACCGGGGCGCGGCGGCTGGGTGTAGACGGCGACGACATCATGCCCGGCTTCCACCAGCGCGACGAGCGCCGGTACAGCGAACTGAGGCGTTCCCATGAAGATGATGCGCAATTCGATTCTCCGCTCGCCTGAGGCCCGAACCTGTCGAAGAGTCGAAGGGCGCGATTGCGCATAAGACATGGTCGTGCTTCGACAAGCTCTGCCCGAGCGGTTAGGGAATTGGTCATGGCATCGCAAGAGATCGAGACGCTTACTGCCGCCTTGTCGCGGCTGCCCGGGCTGGGCCCGCGTTCGGCGCGCCGTGCGGTTCTCTGGCTGATCAAGCGGCGCGAGACGTCGCTGATCCAGTTGCTCGAGGCGCTTTCCGCCGTGCGCGATACGCTGGTGGAGTGCGATACCTGCGGCAATATCGATACCGCCAATCCCTGCGGGATCTGTGCCGATCCGCGCCGCGATGCCCGTTCGATCTGCGTCGTCGAGGAAGTCGCCGACTTGTGGGCGCTCGATCGTGCGCGGCTGTTCACCGGCAAGTACCATGTCCTCGGCGGCCGCCTTTCCGCGCTCGACGGGGTGCGTCCGGAAGACCTGACGATAGACCGCCTGCTGGTGCGAGTCGCGCAAGGGCAGGTCGACGAGGTGGTGCTGGCGATGAATGCCACGCTCGAAGGCCAGACGACCGCGCATTACATTGCCGAGCGGCTGGAAGACTATCCGGTGCGCATCACCCAGCTTGCCCATGGGCTTCCCGTGGGCGGTGAGCTGGACTATCTGGACGAGGGTACGCTGGCCCAGGCGATCCGGGCGCGTCGGCCGGTGGGCTGAGAAATCGCCGCCCCGCGCATTTCCCGCGCATCGCCAATATTGCGAAAAACGCGCTTCGCGCTTATTTGCGATACATGGCTATTCGCGAAATCCTAGAAGTTCCCGACCCGCGCCTGAAGCAGGTCTCCGCGCCCGTCGAAAAGTTCGACGACGAGCTCAAGACGCTCGTCGATGACATGTTCGAGACGATGTACGATGCCCCGGGCATCGGCCTTGCCGCCATCCAGGTCGGTGTGCCGCTGCGTGTGCTCGTCATCGATCTTCAGCCCGATGATCCCGACGCCGAGCCGGAAGTCTGCACTGCCCACGGCGGCCATGCCCACACGCATCAGCCGACGAAGCGCGAACCGCGGGTCTTCATCAACCCGGAAATCCTCGATCCTTCCGAAGAGCATTCGGTCTATCAGGAAGGCTGCCTCTCGGTCCCCGAGATCTACGCCGAGGTCGAGCGTCCTTCGCGCATCCGCGCGCGCTGGCAGGACCTTGAGGGCAATGTCCACGAAGAGGACATGGATGACCTCATGGCCACCTGCCTCCAGCATGAGATGGACCACCTCGAAGGCATCCTGTTCATCGACCACCTCTCGCGCCTGAAGCGCCAGATGGTCCTCAAGAAGCTCGACAAGCTGCGCAAGGCAGCCTGATCGCTGCGGAGCGGCCCGGGTACAGGGCCGCTCCCACACCCTGATGTCAATCCTGTCGATAGTTCGCCGGAAGGTCTGGCGTTCCTGAAACGTTCCGGATAACCTGCCGGAATGGAAGGGATCATTTTCGCTATCGTCGCCCTCGTCATCGGACTGGGGCTGGGCTGGTTCTTCGGATCGCGGACCGGTGCGCAGTGGCGCAGCCAGTTCGAGACGCGCGACCGCGAGGCGCGTGAGCTGGACGAGAAGTTCCGCGCCGCGATTCGCGATCTGGCGAGCGCCGAAGAGCGCGCCAGTCGCGCCGATGCGCTGGGCGAAGCGCTTGAGCGGACGCGCAATGAACAAGCCGAACGCATCGAACAGCTGCGCGCCGAGGCCGGTGCTGGGCTGGATCGCGTCCGCAGTGAAGCGACCGCCACGCTCGACAAGGTCCGCTCGGACAATGCAGCGCTTGTCGACGGCTTGCGCCGCGAGCAGCGCGAACTGGCCTCCGAACTGGCGACCCTGCGCGAGAAGGCCGCCAATTTCGACGAGCAGAAGCGCCTGCTGCTCCAGGCGCAGGAAGCCTTGCGCAAGGAATTCGAGAATGCCGGGGCCAAGGTCCTCGAAGGCGCGCAGGAAGCGTTCCTGCGCCGCGCCGGGGCTCGCTTCGAGGAAAGCGAGAAAGCCAATGCCGAGCGCATCCGTTCGCTGCTGGAACCGGTCGGTGCCCGCCTGAGGAGCTACGAGGAGCAGGTGCAGGTGCTCGAGGCCAAGCGGGTCGATTCGTTCGGCCAGCTCACCGGCCTGATCCAGTCGATGCGTGAGGGGCAGGAGAAAGTGCGCGAGGAAGCCGCAAGGCTCGGCAATTCGCTGCGCAATGCCCCCAAGGCCCGCGGGCGCTGGGGCGAGCAACAGCTGCGCAACGTGCTGGAACAGTGCGGGCTGTCCGAACACACCGATTTCATTACCGAGCATTCGATCGAGACCGAGGATGGGCGCCTGCGCCCCGATGCCATCGTCAACATCCCCGGTCACAAGAAGCTGGTGATCGACGCCAAGGTCTCGCTCAATGCCTATCAGGAGGCATTCGAGGCGCAGGACGACATCGCGCGCGAAGGCGCGCTGCGCCAGCACGTCGCCTCGATGCGGGGCCACGTCCAGACGCTCGGCGCGAAGAGCTACCAGAGCCAGTTCGAGGATGCGCCGGATTATGTCGTGATGTTCGTGCCGGGTGAGCACTTCGTGGCGGCTGCGCTCGAATACGATCCGGAGCTTTGGGACTTCGCCTTCCGCAACCGCGTGCTGCTGGCAACGCCGACCAACCTCGTCGCGATTGCCCGCACCGTCGCACAGGTCTGGCGCCAGGACGGTCTTGCCCGCGAGGCGCGAGAGATCGGGCGCATGGGCGGCGAGCTCTACGATCGCCTCGCCGTCGCGGCCGAGCACATGAAGCGCGTGGGGGCGGGGCTGGAAAGTGCGGTTAACAACTACAACAAGTTCGTCGGCAGCTTCGAACGCAATGTGCTCTCCTCGGGCAAACGCCTGCGCGACAAGCACATCGAGATCGGCAAGCGCGAGATCGAGGATGTACCGCAGGTGGAATCCATGCCGCGCTATGGTGTCGATTCGCTTGAGGACGATTCCGAGACACCGGCGCTTCCGGCCGCGGCCGGTTAGGCGCTACTTCGCAGTCTGGAGGTCGCGGACCAGTTCGGCGGTGTGACCGCTGGACTGGATGATCATGCGATCGTCGTCTACCGCAAGGCGCGGGGTGGCGACGAGGAGAGCGATCACCGCCTTTTCCTGTCCCCAGACAGGCTTGCTGCACGGAACTTCCGACTGGTTCAGCGAGGCGGCGACGAGGCGGTCATCCTCGACGTGCCAGCGGCCCTCCATGAGGTTGCAGCCGATCTGGACGCGAATTTTGCTGCCCAGAAATACGAGGTCTGCCGCGTCGGTGGACGGTCGCTTCCCGTCGATCAGCGCAAAGCGCCAGGCGCTCCCCTTGAGCTGGACGTCGGCCTTGGGACCAGTACCGCAGGACGCGGCGCCGAGAGACAAGGCCAGAATGAGTGCGGAACGAAGTAGCATCGTCGCAGCACCTTAACGGCCTTTGATGATGGCAGGATGAACCTGTTCTCAGGACCTGTCCAGATGCGCCAGTGCTTCATAGGCAAGAACCGCACCGGCAACCGCGGCATTGAGGCTGTCGGCCCGGCCACGCATCGGGATGGTCACGCGCAGGTCGCATGCATCCTCGTATTCGCGCGGTAGCCCCTGCGACTCGTTGCCGACCATGAGGAAGCACGGCGCGGCGTAAGGCGCCTCGCGATAATCGGTCGGATCGCGCAGCGATGCGGCGACGAGTTGGCCTTCGTCCTCGCGCAGCCATGCGATGAATTCGTCCCAGCGCGCGATGGCGAGCTTCTGCGTGAAGATTGCGCCCATGCTGGCACGCACGGCCTCCACCGAGAACGGGTCGGCGCAATCGTCGATCAGGATCAGGCCGCCTGCGCCGACTGCATCGCCGGTACGCAGCATCGTGCCGAGATTGCCCGGATCGCGCAGCGCCTGCGCGACCAGCCAGATCGGCGCGGCGCGGCGGTCGACATTGGCGATGCGCGTGTCGAATTCGGCGAAGACTCCGGCGACGGCCTGCGGATTGTCCTTGCCGGTGACCTTTGCGAGGATATCGACGTCCATCTCGACGATCTCGCCGCCCGCTGCGGCCACGGCGTCTTCAAGCGCGTCGAGCAGCGGGTGCGGATCGCGGCCGGTCGCCATGACCAGCATCTCGGGCACGATCCCGCATTCGCGCGCATCGGTCAGCAGGCGCAATCCTTCGGCAAGGAAGCGTTTTTCCCGCTTGCGGTGCTTTTTCTCGCGCAGCGAGCGCAGGAACTTGACCAGCGGGTTGGAAAATCCGGTAATCGTGCGGCGCGTGGCCACTGGCTTCAATCCTCGCCGAAGCCGTCCCTGACGAGCGAGGCGAGCGTCGAGAGCGCACCTTCGGCACCTTCGCCGGAACAGGCAATTTCGATGGTGTCGCCCTTGGCGGCCCCGAGCATCATCAGGCCGAGGATCGATCCGCCCGAAGCTTCCGAACCGTCCTTGATGACGGTGACGGTGACCGAACCGGGCAGGTCGGCGACGTGGTTTACAAATTTGGCGCTGGCGCGTGCGTGGAGCCCACGCTTGTTGACGATGAGCACCGACTCACGGCAATCGATCATGCATCCTGTCCCAGGTATTCCGAAGCTATTGTTATGTAATTGCGTCCGGCATCGCGCGCAGCGGCCACGGCATCGCGCACCGGCATGCAGGCGCGCGCCTTGGCGAGGCGGATGAGCATGGGCAGGTTGATACCGGCGATCACTTCGACCTTGCCTGCCTGCATCAGCGAAATGGCGAGGTTCGATGGCGTGCCGCCGAACAGGTCGGTCAGGATGATGACGCCTTCGCCGCTGTCGACCGCCTTGATCGCGTCGGCAATCTCTCCGCGGCGCTTTTCCATGTCGTCATTGGGACCGATACAGATGGTCTCCACCGCCGGCTGATCGCCGACGACGTGTTCCATGGCGTGAACAAACTCCTCGGCGAGATTGCCGTGAGTGACCAGAATCATACCGATCATGCGGGAAGAGCGCTCCGAAATACCTGCATTCGCCCTTGGGTTTTCCAGTTATCCTTCACGCCGCAGACCTCCTTCCAGAAGATCGGCTGCTCGCGAGCCCAAGTTGCGGTGCAGCAATGTGGGGGAAAATCCATTCTGACGCAAGGCCGCAGCTAACTGTTCGGCAACGAATACTGAACGATGTCTCCCTCCGGTACATCCAAAGGCTATGTGGGCGTACGCCTTCCCTTGCGCCGCGTAACGCGGCAGCAACAAAAGGACGAGATCGCGAATCCGGTTGAATGCCTCGTCGAAGGCGGGGTCCTTGCGGATGTACTCGCCCACGGGTTGATCCTGCCCGGTCATCGGCCGCAGTTCGGTGTCCCAATGCGGATTGTTGAGGAAGCGCATGTCGAAGACGAGGTCGGCGACAGGTGGCATCCCGCGCGAAAATCCGAAGCTGGAGACGGTCACCGTCAGTTCGTTCGGTGCGCTCGAGGCGAACTGTTCGCGAATCGTGCGCTGCAGGTCGTTCGAGCTGAAATCGGTGGTATCGAGCAGGATGTCGGCCCAGCGACGCAGCGGGGTCAGCAGTTCGCGCTCGGCCCGGATTCCGGTCGAAGCCGGGGCGTCCGAAGCCAGCGGATGGCGCCGCCGCGTTTCGTTGTAGCGACGCTCCAGTTCCCGGCCCGAGCAATCGAGGAACAGCGTCGTAAGTTCGATCGTGCCGCTTTTGCCCAGGGTCTGGACTTGGCGAATGATCCGCTGCGGATCGAATCCACGGGTGCGGCTGTCGAAGCCGATGGCGAGCGGCGTGCCGTGGCCGTCTCCGGGGGAGGTCTCGATCAGGCCCTTGAGCAGGCGGATCGGGAAGTTGTCGATGATTTCCCAGCCAAGGTCTTCGAGCACGCGCAGGGCTGTCGTCTTGCCGGCACCCAGCATGCCGGTAACCAGGAGTACGCGCTGTTTTGCGACCTCGGGAGCTTCTTTGCCGGACTCGACTGTCATCTGCGGCTGTTTGCGCCCGATGACCGGGAAATGAAAGGGGGCGTGGCGCGATCCTGTTGAATGCCCGAGCTCAGAAATGCAGGCCGAAGTGCCTGAGCGCGAGTTCGGCCTTGATAGCAAGCGGCCCGCCTTCCGGCCAGGTGCGCAAGTGCGGCAAGGCGATTCCGGCGATCTCGTGCGTCCCGGCTCGCTCGATGAAGCGCGGGGCCTTGGCGTCCAGGGTCAAGGCCAGTGCAAGCGGTACACCGTCGGTGCAGGGAAACTCGAGGATTCCAAGGTTGCGCACTTCGATCATGCCGCGGGTGCGGGGATGCGGGCTGGCAATCAGGCGCGAGCCTTCGGTCCGAAGGAGTACCCCGTCATCGCCCACGAGCAGGGCGCCGCGATCGATCAGTTCGAGCGCGAGACTGGTCTTGCCGCTGCCCGGCGGTCCTTCGATCAGCACGCCGCGCCCGTCGATCGCAACGCAGGTCGCTTGCCGCGTGATGGGTTCGCCGGTGGCCGTCATCCGGCCTGCCATGCCGGGAGGGAAATTTCGATACTGGCGCCGTGGCCGCCGTCGGGCCGGTCGTTCGCCGAGATCCGGCCGAAATGCGCCTCCACGATGGTTCGGGCGATCGCCAGGCCCAGCCCACTGTGCTTGCCGAATTCCTCGCCGGAAGGGCGCAGTGAATGGAAACGCTCGAATATCCGCTCGCGCGCATCGGCGGGGATGCCGGGCCCATGGTCGCAAATGCTGATCTTCACGCGATTGTCCTTCGCACAGAGGGCCACTTCGATCGTGCCGTGATCGGGCGAGAACGACACGGCATTGTCGAGCAGGTTCTGCAGCACGCGTTCGAGGCGCGGAGGATCGCCGGCAACCGTGAGCGGGGCGGTCCCTTCACGGCCGATAACGATGGTGCAGGTCCCGTTGACGCCCCGCTGGTCGCGTTCGGCCACGAGGCCACGGACCATCTGGCACATGTCGACGGGTTCGAAGACGGTTCGGCTCAATTCGGCATCGATGCGGCTTGCATCGGCGATCTCGGTGACGAGGAAGTCGATCCGGCGCACGTCGTCCTTGGCAATGCCGAGGAGTTGACGGCGCAAGTCCGGCTTGTCGACGCGGTCCAGGCTCTCCAGCGCGCTGCGGAGCGAAGTCAACGGATTCTTGAGCTCATGCGCGACATCGGCGGCGAAGCTTTCGACCGCGTCGATACGCTGGCGCAGGGCCACGCTCATGTCCGAAATGGCGCGGGCGAGGAGGCCGATCTCGTCGCGGCGGTCGGGCAGGCGCGGGACGACGACACTGCGGTCACGGCCGAGCCGCACACGGACGGCGGCGCGCACGAGCTTGCGCAAGGGCTCGACGATGGTGCGGGCCAGAAACAGCGAAAGCAGGATCGAGACGGCCAGCGCTGCACCGACGATGATCGCCAGGGTCTGGCGCGCCATGCGCACGTTTTCGGTGATGTCGCGGGCATTGCGGGTGACGAGCAGGGCCATGCCGGTGCTGCCGACGGGTGTGGCCGCAATGATGACCGGGGTCTGGTCCGGAGCGGCCTTGTGGCCGATCTCGGTCCGCCCGTCGGCCAGTGCGGCGGCGATCTCGGGCCAGGCGCCGGCGTTGCTGTCCGCCGGGTCGCGATAGTCGGGAATCGGCGGCGCACCGAGCAGGAAATCCATGCCGCGATCAAGCGCGCGGGCGGCATCCTGCAGCCAGGGTTCGCTGGCCGGGTCGATCAGGCGATAGGAGGGCCGGGCAAGGTCGAAGCTGTCGATCTGCAGGCTGCCGTCCGTGCCGAAGAGGCGCAGACGCAGCGATTGGCTGGTGCCGATCCGGCGGATCAGCTTGCGTTGCTTTTCCGGTGTCTCCCCGGCAAGGGCATTGGCAGTGATTTCCGCTTCCGCTTGGGCCAGGCGATAACGCTCGGCCAGCAGTTCACGGCGATAGCTGTCGATGTAGAACAGGCTGCCAGCCAGCAGGGCAAGTGCAATGATGTTCACCGCGAGGATGCGCGCTGTGAGTGAAACGCGCCATGACAGCCCGAGGCGCGCGGCCAGCGAGTGCTTGCGGCGCTTGCCTGTCGGTTCAGCCATCGGAGAACGAATAGCCGGCGCCGTACAGCGTATCGATGGCGGCGAATTCGGGATCGACGGCGCGGAACTTGCGGCGCAGGCGCTTGATGTGGCTGTCGATCGTGCGGTCATCGACATAGACGTCGTCGCTGTAGGCTGCGTCCATGAGCTGGTTGCGGCTCTTCACCACGCCGGGGCGGAGGGCCATGGCTTCCAGGATCAGGAATTCGGTGACCGTGAGCGAAACCGGCTTGTCGTCCCAGTCGACCAGGTGGCGGGCCGGGTCGAGGCGCAGGCGGCCGCGCACGACGGGCTCGGGCAGGTTCTCCTGCACCGCTTCCTCCGGCGTTGCGCGCACCAGTTCGCTGCGGCGCAGGATCGCGCGAATCCGCGCAACGAGCAGGCGCTGGCTGAACGGCTTGGTGATGTAGTCGTCCGCGCCGAGGGCCAGGCCGAGGGCCTCGTCGGGTTCCTCGTCTTTGGAGGTAAGAAATATTACGGGTAGGCTTGACTGTTCGCGCAGCGCCTGCAGCAGGTGCAATCCGTCCATGCGCGGCATCTTGATGTCGAAGATGGCGAGGTCCGGCGGATTATCGAGCAAGGCCTTCAGCGCCGTTTCCCCGTCGGTATAGACGCGTGTTGCGAAACCTTCGGCCTGCAGGCTGATAGAGAGCGTTGTCAGGATGTTACGGTCATCGTCGACGAGCGCGATCGACTTCTGCTGCTCGATCGGCGGTTGCGTCTGCCCTTCGCTCGCAGGACCGTTGGATGGAGGTGCATCGACCATGGACGCGGTGATTTTGCCTTTGCTGCAAATTCCAATGGGCTGGTTAGCGGGTCGGGGCGTGCATGACAATCGTCCAGCCGAAAAGCTCGCATATCGAGGTAATCCGCCGCACGAAGGTTTCAATTTTGACAGATTTGACGGACAAGGAGGTGTCGATTATGCGCCGGTCGATTCCTTTCAGGAATTGTCGATGCGTCGACCAAAATCGCTGCTGGCAGACGCGTCAATTTGGAGGAGAAAACATTGACCGCTTCCCTTAGCTACCCGCTCGCCCGCCAAGGCATCGAGACGGAGGCCGAGATCTTCGCAAACCTGGGCACGGCGCCGCTGGTTGAGCACGCAGTTGGTAACGGGGAGGGGATGCTTTCTGCAGACGGTCCTTTCGTCGTTGAAACCGGCAAGCACACCGGCCGTTCCGCGAAGGACAAGTTCATCGTCAAGGACACCGAGACGGAAAACACCGTCTGGTGGGGCAAGACCAACGTCCCGATGACCCCTGCGCATTTTGCCGCTCTCAAGGAAGATTTCCTCAAGGCCGTCGCCGAGAAGGACAAGCTCTACGTGGCCGACCTGTTCGGCGGCTCGCAGCCCGAGCATCGCGTCAATGTCCGCGTCATCAACGAATTCGCCTGGCACAACCTGTTCATCCGCACCCTGTTGGTCCGTCCCACCGCAGAAGAACTGAACGGTTTCGAGCCGGAATACACCATCATCGACCTGCCCAGCTTCCGCGCCGATCCGGCACGTCATGGCTGCCGCAGTGAAACCGTCATCGCGGTCAACTTCACCGAGAAGCTGATCCTGATCGGCGGCACGGCCTATGCCGGCGAGATGAAGAAGTCGGTCTTCGGCATCCTCAACTACCTGCTGCCGACCAAGGGCGTCATGCCGATGCACTGCTCGGCCAATATCGGTCCCGATGGCGATACCGCGGTGTTCTTCGGTCTTTCGGGCACCGGCAAGACCACGCTTTCGGCCGATGCATCGCGCACCCTGATCGGTGACGACGAGCATGGCTGGTCCGACACGGCCGTGTTCAACTTCGAAGGCGGCTGCTACGCCAAGATGATCCGCCTATCGGCCGAAGCCGAACCGGAGATCTTCGCTACCACCAAGCGTTTCGGCACCGTGCTCGAAAACGTGGTGATCGATCCGGTTACCCGGCAGATCGACCTCGACGACAACTCGCTGGCCGAGAACAGCCGCGGTTCCTACCCGATCGACTTCATTCCGAATTCTTCGGAGAAGAACCTCGGCCCGGTTCCGAAGAACATCATCTTCCTGACCGCGGATGCCTATGGCGTTCTGCCGCCGATCGCGCGTCTCACCCCGGACCAGGCGATGTATCACTTCCTTTCTGGATACACCGCGCGCGTTGCCGGTACCGAAATCGGTGTGACCGAACCGGAAGCGGCTTTCTCGACCTGCTTCGGCGCGCCGTTCATGCCGCGTCATCCCACCGTTTACGGCAACCTCCTCAAGGAGCGTATCGCCAAGGGCGGCGTGAAGTGCTGGCTCGTCAACACCGGCTGGTCGGGCGGCAAGGCCACCATGGAAGGCATCAAGCGCATGCCGATCAAGGCGACCCGGGCCCTGCTCAACGCCGCGCTCGACGGCAGCCTCAACAATGCCGAGTTCAAGGAAGACCCGAACTTCGGCTTCGAGGTTCCGGTCGCCGTGGCAGGCGTTGACAGCAAGCTGCTCGATCCGCGCGGTGCGTGGGCCGATGTCGCCGAGTATGACAAGACCGCTCAGACCCTGGTCAAGCAGTTCATCGACAACTTCGAGCAGTTCGAAGACCACGTCGATGAAGGCGTGCGCAAGGCAGCGCCCGTGGCCGCCTGACCGGCGCCTGACGGACTGACGGGAAAGAGGCCCCGGAACTGCGGTTCCGGGGCCTTTCTCTTTGCAGCGAAGCCAGTTCGTCGAGAAGTCCTTGTACCGTCACCGTAATGCGGCATCCTGCCGTCCTCGATAATCTGGAGATCGGCGCATGGGACTTTTCGACGGCATTCTCGGCCAGGTGAGCGAACACGCGGACGTTGCCAATCTGGCGGGCCAGTTGGGCATCGATCCGGCGATGGCCGAAAAGGCGATTGCCGCGCTTGGCATGGCGCATCAGGAACCCGGCGACACGGCGCAGCTTGCCGCCGACAGGACCGGCCTCGACCTCGACACCATCATGAAGGTCATCACTGCGATCGGCGGTGAGGGTTCGCTCAGCCAGTTCGCGGGTGAAGTGGCCCGGGACCCTGCCAGGTTCTCTGCCATCTTCGACAGGGATGGTGATGGCAGCGCCATCGACGACCTGACCGACATGGCCAAAGGTTTCTTCGGGAAGAAGTAAGGGACCCC